>RGCY01000100.1 GCA_009918865.1 Actinomycetota bacterium | reverse complement strand
CAAACTGCTGAAAAGGGCATTCGTTGGTTGCGGCTAACGGCCACGGGTCGAGCCGGTCATGGCTCGATGATTAACGATGACAATGCTGTGACGGCTCTGTGTGAAGCAGCAACTCGAGTAGGTCAGCATCGTTGGCCAGTGCGCCTCACTCCAACAGTTGAGCGCTTCCTTGCCGAACTTTCAGAAGCCTACGGAGTCGCAATCGATCCGGCAGACATGGATGAAGTGTTTGCCAAACTCGGCACCCTCGGCAGCCTTGTGGGTGCAACACTTCACAACACTGCGAACCCAACCATGCTTACTGCTGGATACAAACACAATGTGATTCCTCAGTCCGCAGAGGCTTTCATAGATGGTCGGGTGCTGCCGGGCTATGAATCAGAGTTTGAATCCGAGATTCAACGGATTGTCGGTGAGAACATCTCGGTTCACTACGACATCAAGGACATTGCACTCGAAACATCGTTTGATGGACCCACAGTGGATGCCATGGCGGCCGCACTGCGTGCTGAGGATGAAGGTGCTCGACCTGTTCCGTACATGATTTCAGGAGGCACAGACGCGAAGGCATTTTCCACACTCGGGATTCGCTGTTTTGGATTCTCACCATTGCGCCTGCCACCCGGCTTGGATTATTGGCAGTTATTCCACGGCGTAGACGAACGAGTCCCTGTGGATGCACTCAAGTTCGGCGTGAGAGTGCTCAACCGGTTTTTCGCCGTTGCCTAATCAATGCCCACCGATGTCCTGTCGGTGGTGACCAGAATAAGTATGGGTTAGTCGCTCACGCCTGTTGCAGCGTCACATTCACCGCTCGCCGTCGAAGAGTGATTTTCCGCTTGCCATCTCGGAACACAAGAACACGCCGAACTTCCCACTGACCACGCTCAGCCGCTTCAGTGAGCGCCCGGCGATAGTCAGACCGACTCACATCTCGTCCCACAGTGACGACCCGGTACTCCCACATCGGTGGTCGTGGTTTCGCCCCTGCAGTGCGACCAGCCATGTCACAGTCCTGCCTGCGGATACACGGTGTGTACGGCTGAAACTTCGCTGAGCACCTGCTCAATTTCGCTGGGAAGTTCTAGGTCCAATCCCGACAAGACGCCGCGCAGTTGTGCCGCTGATCGCGCACCCACCACAGTCGAAGCAATCCCACGTTGCTGGCGTACCCAAGCCAAGGCCACGTCTAATGGCGCAACCCCTAGCCCATCAGCAGCAGCTACCACCGCGTCCACGATGTGTCGGGACGGAATACTGAAATGCTTTTCAACGTAGGGACGCAGATGCGCCGTCGCACCTCGGGAGTCAGCAGGTGTGCCACGCCGATACTTCCCAGTCAGCACACCCCGACCAAGCGGCGCCCAACCCACGACGGCGACGCCTTCAGTTCGAGCGTAATCCAAGACGTCATGTTCAATGCCTCGTTCAACCAGCGAATATTCACATTGAAGTAGAGCCAACGGCGAATGAACAGTGCGACTGAACTTCTCATGTGCCGCGGCTGCCCACGCAGGTGACCAGTCTGCGAGTCCCACGTAATGCGCTTTGCCATGTTCAACAGCCTCGGCAGCCGTCGCGCAGACCTCTTCTAGGTCAGTGTCCTTGTCTCGCCCGTGAATCAGCCAGATATCCAGACACTCTCGACCCAATCGCGCAAGACTTGCGTCAAGACTCGCACGAAGATGGCGGCGACTGTGATTGAACGGCCGATTGGGCTCAGCACTACCACCTGAGCGACTCATCACTAACACGTTATCTGCGGTGAAGGTGTGCAGCAGATGGCCAATGATTTCCTGCGCCGCACCTTCGGCATAGACATCTGAAGTGTCAACAAGGTTGCCGCCGGCCGCAACGTAAAGTTCGAATTGCTCGGCAGCCTCGTGTTCATCTGTGTCTCGACCCCATGTCAGAGTGCCGAGCCCCACGTCGCTGACGTGAACACCAGTGTTTCCGAGTCGCTGCTCGCGCATGCCCTGACCCTAAATCAGGGTTCTTGCAATGGGGTGTCCGCGCGCCGGTCACACACTCATGTCGGCACCCCTGCCACGCTAAGCGTCATGCACGCAACATTGACCTGGCTACAAGCGGTTGTACTTGGGGTGGTTCAAGGCCTCACGGAATTTCTACCCATCTCTTCGACGGCGCACTTACGGGTAATTCCGGCTTTCGCCCACTGGCCTGATCCAGGTGCCGCAGTGAGCGCCATCATTCAACTCGGAACGATGGCCGCGGTGGTCTTGTTTTTCCGACGGGATCTAGCACGCATTCTCAAGGCATGGTGCACGTCTGTGCTTTTGCGCAATCCGTCGGCATCAACAAAAGCCGACACCGTTATGGGTTGGTACATCGTCGTCGGCACAATTCCGATCGGAATTTTGGGCTTGGTCTTTAAAGACCAGATTGAGACCAGTGCGCGTGACCTTCGACTCATTGGCTCAACTCTGATCGTTCTCGGCGTTGCCATGTGGCTGAGTGACAAGCTGTTTGCCCAGCGCAAGGTTGTCTCGGATTTGACATGGTCCAGCGCACTGGTTTTTGGGTTTGCTCAGGCTCTGGCACTCATACCTGGTGTCTCTCGTTCCGGGGCGACCATCACCGCTGGCCGATTGATGTCCTTCAGCCGTGAAGCAGCCGCGCGCTATTCGTTCTTGCTGAGCATCCCCGCAGTAGTGCTCTCGGGTGGACTGGAAGCCGTGTCTGCAGGTGGCGCTGGGCATGTGCCGTGGGCACAGACCCTTCTAGCCACACTATTGGCGTTCATCGTGGGCTATGCGTCCATCGCGTGGCTACTGCGTTGGCTTGTCACGCATTCAACCGCAGTGTTCGCCACATATCGAGTGCTGCTTGGTGCAGCCGTGCTGCTGCTTGTGCAACGTGGAGTCATCGAGCCGAAATAGCACGCAACGCCTAGCCTGAGCCTGTGCCAACTGTTCTGCTCGTTCGCCACGGCGAAACCCATGCCAACCGGTCTGGGGTGTTGGCTGGACGTTTGCCTGGCGTGACACTCACCCCACGCGGTCAGGAACAGGCACGCGCGGCAGGTTTGAGAATTCAAGATCTGCCGTTGACCCACATCGTCACGAGTCCCCTCGAACGCACACGAGACACCGCAAAGTTGATGAAGGGCGCTGCAGGAAGCAGGATTTCGATCCGTGCGCACGTGGGACTAATTGAGTGCGATTACGGCGCTTGGTCAGGCAAGAAGTTGTCTGCACTCGCAAAGAATCCACTGTGGACGACAGTGCAAAACCGACCTTCGCACGTCACATTTCCCGATGGCGAATCAATGAGAGACATGGCACAACGAGCCGTGGCGGCGGTATTGAGTGAACACTCACGAGCCGAATCACTTGGCGGGCCCAATGCTGTGTGGGTTGCGGTCACTCACGGGGATGTCATCAAAGCCATCGTTGCAGACGCTCTGGGGTTGCACCTCGACAATTTTCAGCGAATCAACGCAGACCCCGGGTCAATCACCATCATCACTCACGGCAAGGCCGGCTCATTTGTGATAGCCACGAACACCCGAGCCGGCGAGTTGGCACATCTTGCTAGCAGCGCATCTCGACGCGCACAAGGCCAAGTTGGCGGAGGTCGCGGGTGAGCCAATCCCGAATATTCGACGCCCCGGAACGTTGCGTTGTTGGCACTGTCGGTGGGCCAGGGGAGCGTGCTTTCTACCTACAAGTTCGCCAGGGTGCCATCGTCTATTCGATGCTGTTCGAGAAGGAGCAGGCCCGATTGCTGGCATTGCGCATGGGCGAATTGCTCGACGAGGCGGAAGTACGTGGTGACCTTCCCAAAAGTGCGGCAACCGAAGCTGCTGACAATGGTCCTTTGGATATGCCCCTTGCAGAAGAGTTTCGCATTATGCGTCTGAGTGTGGCGTGGCTTCGTAAGGAGCATCTGGTTGTGATTGAAGCGGCATCACGCGTCGCAGATGATGACGAAGACGATGACGATCCAACCGAATCGCAGACTGAGATGGTTGTTTCTATGCACCTGAGCGCGCCGTACGCGCGGGAATTTGTCAGGCGTACCTTGGCGGTTGTGTCAGCAGGACGCCGTAGTTGCCCGTTGTGCGAGCAACCGATTCATCCTTCAGGTCACATCTGCCCTCGGGCCAACGGCTACCACCGACTGCGGTGAGTTGTGGAGCCAGGGACCGCTGAACTGCTGGTGCACGGACATGTGACGGTGCAGGGCAAGTTCGCAGAAGCATCAAATTTCACGTTATTGGTCACATGCGAATCTGCAGACGCGCGAGTTCAAGCCGTTTTCAAACCGGTCGCTGGAATGCGACCTCTGCACGATTTCGACGCAAGCACCTTGGGGCGAAGAGAAGTTGCTGCCTACGAATTGAGTCAAATGGCCGGGTGGGATTGTGTCCCCATCACCGTGTGGCGTGAAGAGTCAGAATTCGGTCCCGGTTCAATCCAACGGTTTGTTGACAATGGGGAATCTGGAGATTTTGTCGACGTTGTGGCTGCGGACGTTTCCCATGCAGGTACGCGAGTTGCTTTTGCAGGTGAGGATGAGCATGGAAACCCAGTCCACTTGGTTCATCAGGACGACACTCGGCTGCGCAAACTCGCGCTCTTCGATGCCCTCACCAACAATGCTGATCGCAAGGCCGGGCACATTCTTGCTGATGGCAACACTGTTGTTGGCATCGACAATGGGCTCACCTTTCATCATGAAGCGAAGCTGCGTACCGTGTTGTGGGGTTGGGCAGGGGAGAAGTTAACGATGGATGAGTCCGCATTGCTTGAGAACACGGCTCGGGCACTTGATGCCAAGCCACCTTGGCTCGTTGAATCTGGACTAACAATGCGAGAAGTTGATGCGTTGTTCGGCAGATTGGCGGCGTTGCAAGCCACCCAG
>RGCY01000099.1 GCA_009918865.1 Actinomycetota bacterium | reverse complement strand
AACTTCGACTTGATGGCATCAGCAGAAAGGCGCTTCGACACATCTAAGAACACTCCACCATGCGGTGATCCACGTCCAGCTTTCACTTCGGAGTTGATGGCGCGAGCAACCTCATCGCGTGGCAACAACTCCGGTGGGCGCTTGTTGTTGTCAGGGTCGGTGTACCAACGATCCGCTTCTTCTTCAGTCGTGGCGTACTGCTTCTTGAAAACATCCGGGATGTAGTCGAACATGAAGCGTCGACCTTCAGAGTTGGTCAACACACCACCATCACCGCGAACAGATTCCGTGACCAAGATTCCCTTCACACTTGGCGGCCACACCATGCCGGTCGGGTGGAACTGCACAAACTCCATGTTGATTAAGGTGCCACCGCTGCGCGCAGCAAGTGCGTGACCGTCGCCGGTGTATTCCCAAGAGTTACTCGTGACTTTGAACGACTTACCGATACCGCCGGTGGCCAGAATCACCGCGGGGGCTTCGAACACGATGAAATCGCCGGTTTCGCGCCAGTAGCCGAATGCCCCTGCTATGCGTGGGGTTGCGGATGCCTCATCGAGCAGGAGTTCAGTCACTGTGCATTCAGCAAAGACCTTGATGTGCGATTCGTAATCCCCCGTGGCGGCAAAGTCTTCCTGCTGCAATGAGACGACCTTTTGCTGCAGCGTGCGAATGAGTTCAAGACCGGTGCGGTCACCGACGTGGGCAAGGCGCGGGTATTCGTGACCACCGAAGTTGCGCTGGCTGATTTTGCCGTCTTTGGTGCGGTCAAACAGTGCGCCATAGGTCTCGAGTTCCCACACGCGTTGTGGAGCTTCTTTCGCATGCAACTCCGCCATGCGGTAGTTGTTCAGGAACTTGCCACCGCGCATGGTGTCGCGGAAGTGGACCTGCCAATTGTCGTTGCTGTTGACGTTACCCATGGCGGCAGCGATGCCACCTTCAGCCATCACTGTGTGCGCTTTACCAAACAACGACTTGCACACAATGGCGGTGCGCAGGCCACGCGAACGCGCTTCGATGGCGGCTCGCAAGCCGGCACCGCCAGCACCGATGACGATGACGTCGTAGGAGTGTCGCTCAATCTGAGACATGTGCTGCCCTATCAGAAGAAGTAGATGTCAGTGATGGCCCCGGTGGAGACGCAGCGCACGTAGTAGTCAGCGAGCGCAACGCCAATCAGCGAGAACCAAGCGAACTTGGGGTGATGGGTGTTGAGTTTCGACACCATCGTCCACATTTTGTAGCGCAGTGGATGCTTGCTGAAGTTATTCAGTCGACCACCCATCGCGTGTCGACATGAGTGGCACGACAGGGAGTACAGCCACAACAATGTTGAGTTTGTGAGCAGCACCAAGGTGCCCACACTCATGTGACCCCACTGGCCTTCATGGTTACGGAACGCGAGCACCGCATCGATGGAAAGCAAAGTGTTGAAGACCAGACCGATGTAGAAGAAGTAGCGGTGGGAGTTTTGCAACAGCAACGGCTGACGAGTTTCGCCCGTGTATTTCTTGTGTGGCTCACCCACAGCGCAGGCCGGCGGTGACTGCCAGAACGAGCGGTAGTAGGCCTTGCGGTAGTAGTAGCACGTCATCCGGAAGCCGAGTGGGAAAACCAAGATGAGCAATGCCGGCGAAAGCGTCCACCACGCACCCACTGGTGTTCCAAGCAGACTGGACTTCTCCACGCACGATGTGGCCAGGCATGGCGAGTAGAACGGCGAGATGAGCGGCTCGACGAAATAGTGAGCGCCTTCAAAGGCGCGCCAAGTGGCGTAGACGATGAACGACAGCAGCACCGCAACAGTTCCCAGCGGCTGCAACCACCACTTATCGGTGCGAAGAGTTTTGGCTGTGATGTGCGCGCGTCCGGGCGCAGTCACGCTCATGCCCTACCTGCTTTCAGTTGCGACTGAGATGCATGCTGCCAGCGCCTAGAGCCCATTCACGAAGTTATGAACCCGAACGTTGACAGAGCCAAATCTAGTCCGGTTTGGATGGCTCGCATCCTGTGGCTCGCCTTGGGACGCGGTGGCACGGCTCACACTCGCGACAACACAACAGGGCTACCCACCCACGGGGTGGGTCATCTTGGGCGAATGACCTGTGTCAGCGCACACGACACATCGAAGTGGACGGCCAAACCGTTTCACGGGCAACGCCTAATTCATTCGGTTGGGCAGGCTCACACTCAGACCAAGAACTCTCAGACCAAGAAGTTGGTGAACTGCCAGGGGTCGCTGGTGTCGAAGGTTCGGCCATCCCAGTTGGCGAACAATTCATTGCGTGTTTGCAGCGGATCCCAGTCAGCCGGACCAGACCACATGGTGCCGAGATAAGGAGTCATGAGGTCAAGCAGCGGTCGGTAAGGCAGTTCATCTGGGACCAACAAACCCTCATTCGGGTTGTCAATCATCCAGGCGATGGCCGCGTAAACAGAGGCAGCAACCTGCACCGTGGTGGCGCTTTGACCTGGGACAAGTCGGCGCGCAGTGTGAATGTCGAGCAAGGAACCTGTCCACCAAGACTTGTAGGGGTGACCCATGAGGAGCACGCCTAGGCGGTCCTCACCGCTGATGATTTCCTCATTCATGATGCGTTGGTTGGCTTGCAAATCCCATTGCCGCATCTGCAACTCATGCATGGACGCGATGGCGGCATCACTTGGGCAATAGGCGTAGTGCACCGTCGGGCGGTAGACCGCCTGGCCACCTTCCCACACGGTGAGGTGATCGGACATCGTGAACGCTTCACCGTGACGCACCACCATGCCCATGGTTTCGCAATTGGGCACCCATGAACGCACCCAGGTCAGTGCACCAGGGCGAGCAAGGGCGATTTGATTACACGGGCCGTCACCGGTGTGCACATAAGCATTCGATGGCAGCAATTTCTCGTGCGTACCCCATCCCATTTCCGCTGGCGCGATGCCTTCTTCGTAGAACCCGTCCACACTCCAGGTGTTCACGAATTCATCAACTTGCTTGGGCTTATCCGAGACTTGGGTGTCACGTTCTGCGATGTGAATGACTTTGACGGTCAAGGCCTGAGCCAACCGCGCGAAATCCTCCGCCGCCAAAGCGGCTTCAACTGCGGTGGCGTCGCCGGCGAGACCGTCTGACAACGCACGCGTGCCAATTTCAACTAACGCCTGTTTAGCAAGGTGGCTGACCATCCCTGGGTTCGCACCGTGTTCAACTACCGCAGTTGCACCCTTAGATGACCAAGAGTTCTTCATCTCGCGCATGCGCATGTGACGGTGGTAAAGCGTGCGCTCAAGTGGTGGTCGTGCTGAACCTGCAACATAGGGATCCCACTCCTCAACAGATGTGTTGAGGTAGAGAACGCCGTGGTCGTGCGCCCAGCCGATGATGACATTCGCATCAATGTTCCACGCTAGATCGAGCAAAATGTCGCCCTCGCTCAGATGAGCGGACAACAAAGTGTCTAAGTTCTCTTGCGTTACTTCGTCGAACACATAGGTGGCACCAGCATCCAGGATGTCCTTGACGCGTTCGCGGTTGTCACGTGGGTCAATGATTGTGATGCGATCAGCAGGCATGAGATGGCGGACCAACAGCGGAAGTGTGCACTGTGAAACCGAGCCGCATCCGAGTGCGACGAGCCTGCCAGTGAATGCGCGTGCCATGACATACCTCCCCATCAAGACCGTGACCGTGGTGACTGGAGTAACCGCGAACGAATGTCGCGTTCCTGCGCTGATGCACAGGAGGTTTAGCGTAGAACAGCCGTGAAAGTGGTCTTGATGGGGTTGGCAAACTAGCCACGCGGACTCGCTCGTCGTGCGCACACTTCACCAATGACGTCTTCGCGCACTCGGCGCGGCACCGTGACCACAATCGCCGCTTTAACGTTACTGCTGCTCGGAGGTGCGTGTAGTTGGTTCTCGCGAAGCATCGCCAACTACCTATGGGCGGCCAGCGCTGTGCTTGGCCTCGTTTTGAGTGCGGTCAGTTTGCTCGCCGGCTTGCGCGCTCGCCGGCTTGGAGTTGATGCGATTGCGCTATTGGCGATGGTGGCTGCTCTGAGTTTGGAAGAGTTCTTCGCCGCAGCCGTGCTCTCGGTGATGCTTGCAACGGGCAGCATGCTTGAGGCACGTGCGGCAGCGCGCGCGGTGCGTGACCTATCCCTTTTGGCATCGCGAGCACCAACGTTCGCGCGTCGGATTCGCGGCGCGGAAGTCAACCGCATAGCCGTTGAGCTCGTTCAACCTGGCGATGGTCTTGTGTTGGCTGCTGGCGACATCGTTCCGGTTGATGGGGTTTTGACCAGCGTGGGCCGCTTTGATGAATCGGCATTGACGGGTGAAGCCACGCCGGTGCGGCGCGGAACCGGCGACGTCATCGCTAGCGGCGTGGTGGCACTTGATGCAGGAGTGACTCTGACGGCGACAGGCTCCGCGGAATCATCCACCTACGCAACCATCGTTGCGCTCACCGAGCAGGCGCAAGCCACGAATGCGCCATTCGTGCGGCTTGCTGACAGGTGGGCTTTCATCTTCATCCCGTTCACGCTGGCTCTTGCTGCAACGGCATGGTGGCTAGGCGGGGCACACCGAGCTGTGGCTGTCCTAGTGGTCGCAACGCCATGTCCGTTGATTTTGGCCGCGCCTATCGCGCTGCTCTCAGGTATCGCTCGGTCTGCACGTCTTGGTGTCATCACAGGCTCGCCTCTGCGTATTGCGAGTCGTGTTGGTGAGATTGTTGTGCCCGCTGAAGTCACAGACTCAGTGCGTCCCGGTGTTGTCAGTGTCCCGCATGGTTGGGGCCACGGAGTCCCAGGCACACAGATGGCCGTTGCCTCTGAAAAAGCTGGCGTGAACTCGAATATCTTGACCGACGAAAAAGAGATTGATCCACTCTCTGGAAACAGCGTTTTAAACGGAATACC
>RGCY01000098.1 GCA_009918865.1 Actinomycetota bacterium | reverse complement strand
GGCTGTCCGCGACTGTGCGTCCGATTTCAGCAGTCACGCGCTGGCTCTCTCCGATGGAGCCAGTGACAGTGGTGAATCCGGAAAGCACGAAGCAGTGGGACTTATCGGTTGTCGTACCAGTCGCGGACATGACGAGCCTTGCAGCACCCGAGACGGATGAGTTCTCCACGAAGCCAGCCGTTGCGTCGATGTGGCCACATGTTGAACAAAGTGTTGCGAGTTTGTTAGAGCAGCAACGCTCCACGATTGTGTTCGCGAATAGTCGCCGGCTTGCTGAGCGACTCACTCAGAACCTCAACGACATCATGTGCGAAGTTGATTCCGATGTCGACGATGACTCCGCAGCGGAGTCGGCTCCAAAAAAGACCTCACCTACACACGCCCCCACACGCGCACACCATGGTTCGGTTAGCAAAGAGCAACGCGCGGTGATTGAAGAAGCCTTGAAAGCCGGGCAGCTCAGAGCCG
The DNA here is from genome assembly GCA_009918865.1 of Actinomycetota bacterium. Classification (GTDB taxonomy): domain Bacteria; phylum Actinomycetota; class Actinomycetes; order S36-B12; family UBA5976; genus RFTO01. Next base: position 4,472 of record RGCY01000098.1, on the reverse strand, counting down.
TGGTTGCGACCAGCAGTCTTGAACTTGGCATCGACATGGGTGCTGTGGACTTGGTGGTGCAGGTGGAAGCGCCACCATCAGTCGCAAGCGGACTGCAGCGGGTTGGTCGTGCCGGTCACCAAGTGGGTGCAGTGTCGAAAGGCGTGTTCTTTCCGAAGTTTCGCGGAGATTTGCTCGCCAGCACGGTGGTCGTGGAACGCATGCGTGCAGGGTTGATTGAGCATCTTGCAACACCCACAAATCCGCTGGATGTGTTGGCTCAGCAAGTGGTGGCCGTGGTTGCGATGCAGGACATTGGTAGCGATGAATTGTTTGCCTTGATGCGCCGGGCAGCACCGTTCAGTGATTTACCGCGCAGTGCCTTCGATGCTGTTCTGGATTTACTTTCGGGTCGGTATGCACACGATGAATTTGCTGAACTACGGCCGCGCTTGCTGTGGGACCGTGACCGGGATGTGCTGAGCGCGCGCAGTGGCACGCAACGACTTGCGGTCACCAACGGCGGCACCATTCCAGATCGTGGGTTGTTTCCTGTGTTGATGGTTGGTGAACGCAACACGCGCGTGGGTGAACTCGATGAAGAAATGGTTTACGAGTCGCGCGAAGGCGATGTTTTTGCACTCGGCACCAGCACCTGGCGCATCGAAGACATCACGCACGATGCGGTGTATGTGAGTCCGGCGCCGGGCCAAGCCGGCAAGCTGCCCTTCTGGAAAGGCGACATGCTCGGCCGACCGCTCGAACTCGGTCGCGCAATCGGAGAGTTTGTGCGCGAAGTCGCGGCAATGGAACCTGAGCCCGCGCGCACCCGGTTGCGCAGTGCCGGGCTTGATGAATTTGCGCAGAACAACTTGCTTTCTTATCTAGACGAGCAGCGCGCAGCCACCGGGCTGTTGCCATGTGACCGTCACTTGCTCGTTGAGCGGTCGCGAGATGAGTTGGGTGACTGGCGTGTCATCGTCCACAGTCCTTTCGGCGCTGCCGTGCATGCACCATGGGCACTGATTGCTGCCGCTCGCTTTACACAAAGGTTCGGGTTTGATCCACAGATTTCTCACGCTGATGACGGCATCGTGTTGCGCATCCCGGATTACCAAGATGAATTCGACCCTGCTGACTTATTGCAGTGTTTGTTGGTTGACCCAGATGATGTGGAGTCTGAACTGACGGCACTTGTGGGCGGTTCAGCGTTGTTCGCAGCAAGGTTCCGAGAATGCGCCGCGCGGTCGCTGTTGCTTCCCAAGCGCGACCCACGCCGACGAGCGCCGCTCTGGCAACAACGGCAACGAGCCGCGGCACTACTCTCAATTGCCAGCAAGTTCTCGACCTTCCCAGTTCTGCTCGAAACCATGCGTGAGGTCATGCAGGACGTGTATGACGTCCCGGGCCTGTGCTGGCTCATGCAGTCTCTTCGCGATGGACACATCGCCATCACGGAAGTCCAAACTGACACGGCATCCCCGTTCTCGCGCTCGCTGTTGTTCGACTACATCGCGCAATACCTCTACGAAGGCGATAACCCGCTTGCGGAGCGGCGTGCGGCTGCCCTCACATTGGATGCCGAACTGCTCACGGAACTTTTGGGCACACCAGACTTACGCGACCTGCTCGATGCCGAAGTGATTGCGCAGGTGCACGCCGACCTGCAACGCCTGAGCCCGGCTCGCGTAGCGCAAAACCTTGACCACACCGCCGACTTGTTCCGCACCCTTGGGCCACTGACCGCAGAGCAAGCGCGAGAGCGTGGAGCATCCCCACAATGGCTTGACGCGTTGCTTGCTGACCGGCGACTCATTGAGGTTCGCATCGGTGGCATTGAGCACCTTGCAGCCATTGAAGATGCTGGCCGGTTACGCGATGCACTCGGAGTGGCGCTGCCCGTGGGTATTCCACATGCGTTCACCGATGTGGTGCCACAACCCTTGCACGATGTGTTGGGTCGGTGGGCTCGCACTCGCGGCCCTTTCACTTTGCGCCAGGCAGCCGAAGCATTTGGCATTGGAATCGCGACTGCCGAACTGGTGGCAGATGTGTTCACCAACTCACGGCGATGGCAACGTGGACAGTTCACATCTGAGCAGTCAGATGTGCAGTTCTGCGACACAGATGTGTTGCGGATGTTGCGCCGGCGCGCAGTAGCGGCATTGCGCAAACAAGCCGAGCCCGTGGCGCCGCGTGTTTATGCGCGATTCCTACCGCAATGGCATGGCTGTGGTCAGAGTCGACGCGGCATTGGTGGGCTGATTCAGACTCTTGAACAACTGCAGGGCTACCCCATCGCAATGAGCACATTGGAAACTTCTGTGTTGCCGAGCCGGGTTACTGACTACCAGCCGGCGTGGCTTGATGAGTTGCTTGTCAGTGGAGAATTGACGTGGGTTGGTCGTGGGGCATTGCCTGGTGATGATGGCTGGATCAGTCTGCACCCGGCAGGCACAGCTCATTTACATCCGGCACAGGCAGCAGATATTCCCTCAAGCCCTGCACACACCGCGCTGCTCGATGCACTCGGTGGCGGTGGTGCGTGGTTGTTCCGTGACCTTGCGCAGGCCGTGGCTGCAGCCGGGCCGCGAGTGAGTGAACGTGACCTCGGTAACGCATTGTGGGAATTGGTGTGGGCTGGGCAGGTGAGCACGGATTCGCTGACACCCCTACGAGCGTTACTGCACGGACGCCGCACTCCAGGGCGCACGCCGGCCGCGCGACCACGCCTTTCAGGCGCGCGTCTGACATCTGCTGCCACGGCCTTGCCACTTCGATTGGCTGGGCGGTGGCATCTGTGCAGCGAAGACGTGACAGTCGCAAGCACTGCGGCTCGCACTCGCACCGCCGAGTTGCTCTTGGCACGGCACGGAGTTGTCACGGGTCCGGCAGTGAACTCCGAACGCATCGTTGGCGGCTGGTCAGGAATGTTCCCCGTGTTTTCCGCAATGGAGGAACGCGGCCGCGCGCGGCGTGGCTATGTGATTGAAGGTCTTGGAGGAGCACAGTTCAGCACCGCAACCACCATTGATGCGTTGCGCGCGCAATCCGACAATGGAGAGGCTGCCTCATACGGTCCACAGGCACTGCAGGCGTTCGTCCTTGCCGCCACCGATGCAGCGAATCCATTCGGGGCGGCGCTGCCATGGCCCACACATGCCGCCGCATCACATAGACCTGGTCGCAAAGTTGGCGCAAGTGTGGTGATTGTGGATGGTGCATTGGTGTTGTTCCTTGAACGCGGTGGCAAAACCATGCTCACATTCGAGACGCAAGCAGACTTGCTTGACGCAGCAATCAGCGCACTGGTGGATGCACGACGCCGCAGACTCGTTCCGGAATTGCGGCTAGACACCGTTGATGGTGTTGATGTGTGTGGGCCGGTGGATGTTTCCACTCGAGCCGGGTTGGTTGCGATGGCTATGGAGTCACATGGGCTGTTGCGCAGTCCCCGTGGGTTGGTGTTGCGCTGATGGGCGTTCCTGCCGCCACGCTCACCGCTGCTCGGTTCACTGCGCTTACTCACGCGGTGACTCATGCCTGAGGGCGACACTGTTGCACGACTTGCTCGCACACTTGGCGCGCAACTCAATGGCAAGGTTTTGCACGCCACTGAATTTCGAGTTCCAGCACACGCCACGGCTGATCTTTCCGATTGGGTGATTAGTGATGTCGTCGCCCGTGGCAAGCATCTGCTGATTCGCACGGTTGCGCCAGATGGCGTGCGCCACCTGAGTCTGCACTCACATCTGCGGATGGATGGAAGTTGGCTACTTTTCCCACGCGCAGGTGCGGCACGGGCAACTCGACGGCGTCAATTCCCTGGCGCTGACGTGAGAGTGGTGCTCACGACCGCGGAGTCATATGCGGTAGCGCGTGCCGTAACTGAAGTGCGACTCATCCCCACTGCCGATGAAGGTCGAATGCTCAATCACCTTGGTCCAGATCCCCTTGGGGATGATTGGGATGCCGCAATCGCCGTTGACCGTATGAAGGCTGCAAGCACAGAGTTGCTCAGCACTGCGCTACTAGACCAGCGCATCATGACCGGCGTTGGAAATGTGTTTCGGTGTGAAGTGCTGTTCCTTGCAGGGGTAAACCCTTGGCGACTCGTGGCTGATGTGCCACACATTGCAGACATTGTTGATTGCGCGGCGCGGTTATTGCAAGAAAACGTGTCTCGACGCTGGCGAGTCACAACTGAAGATGACCGCCGCGGCCGCGAGTTGTGGGTTTATGGTCGCGCTCGACAACCGTGCAGGCGATGTGGCAATGCGGTGCGCTCTGGAACCGTGGGGTCAGGTGCACCTGATGCACATGACGCACCGCGCTTGATTTACTGGTGTGCAACCTGCCAACAGTGACCGTTACAGGCCTCTGGTGAAAGTCCGGACGCGGGCTTGAAGCGTCGGGAATTGCTCACCGTGCTGCGAGCCAGCGAGGCACTGAAGGCACTGAAGGCACTGAAGGCACTGAAGGCACTGAAGGCA
>RGCY01000097.1 GCA_009918865.1 Actinomycetota bacterium | reverse complement strand
GCAGAAGTTGATGCGGCTCGGCGCGCGAGCGACGACGCTGGCTAACATCTACCCACGCCGGCAACTGCCGGCGAATGATGCCCGCCTCGGGCCAAATCGCAGGAGATGTCCGTGAGCAGTCAGCGCACCCTTGTCCTTGTCAAGCCCGATGGTGTGGCCCGTGGGCTGGTTGGAGAGGTTTTGGCTCGCATCGAACGCAGGGGCTGGAAAATCGTGGCGCTGGAACTGCGCACGCTTGACACTGCGACAGCCAAGGCGCACTACGCCGAACATGATGGCAAGCCGTTCTTCGCAGGTCTGGTTGATTTCATTACTTCTGGTCCACTCGTGGCCGCGGTTGTTGAAGGTCCTGAGGTCATCAGCACGTGGCGCACGATGATGGGTGCGACGAACCCAGCAAATGCCGCACCGGGCACCATTCGTGGTGATTTTGCTGCGGTCATGGACTACAACGTGGCTCACGGCTCGGATTCTCCCGAGTCTGCGGCACGCGAGATTGCGCTGTTTTTCCCGAACCTCTGAGCCGGCAGCGAATCCCCGTGCGGTCTAGGATTGCGCTACGGTCATTTCGCCCGTAATCCCTAGGCTTGAGTTCAGCACAAGCAGTGGGGCTTCAGTTCTAAGGCGTCGCCTCGATGGCGAGGCTGTGAGGAAGTTCAAGGACGTCACATGAGTGCAGCCACCTCGTTCATTGGCCGTGACATGGCCATGGATCTCGGCACCGCCAACACCTTGGTGTATGTGCGCGGTCGTGGGATTGTCTTGAACGAGCCATCGGTTGTGGCCATCAATCAGGCCACCGGCGGCATCATGGCTGTGGGTGCGGAAGCCAAAGACATGATTGGTCGCACTCCCGGCAGCATCGTCGCAGTTCGTCCCTTGAAGGACGGCGTGATTGCAGACTTCGACACCACAGCTCGCATGTTGCGCTACTTCATCCGCAAAGTGCACCGCAGTCGGTTCTTCTCTCAACCGCGGCTCGTGATTTGCGTGCCATCTGGAATCACCGGTGTGGAGCGACGTGCTGTCGTTGATGCGGGGAAAGAAGCGGGCGCTCGCAAGGTCTTTATCATTGAAGAACCGATGGCTGCAGCAATTGGTGCAATGTTGCCGGTGCATGAACCCACGGGCAACATGGTGGTCGACATCGGTGGTGGCACCACCGAGATTGCTGTCATCTCTTTGGGTGGAATTGTCACTGCTACGAGCATCCGCACCGGTGGTGATGAACTCGATAAGTCAATTATTGATTGGGTCAAGCGCGAATATTCGTTGTTGCTCGGTGAGCGAAGCGCTGAAGATGTCAAAATCAAGGTGGGTTCAGCGTTCCCGCTGCGAGAAGAGCCGACGATGGAGATTCGTGGCCGTGACCTCATCACCGGACTTCCACGCACGGTTCTGCTCACAAGTGAAGAAGTCCGCCGCGCTATTGATGAACCGGTCAACAAGATTGTCAACGCGGTGAAGGAATGCCTTGACTTAACGCCTCCGGAACTCAGCGGCGACATCATGGACAGAGGGATTGTGCTCACCGGTGGTGGCGCTTTGCTGCGTGGTCTTGATGAGCGGTTGCGCCACGAAACCGGTATGCCCATTGTTATCGCCGAAGACCCACTTGACTGCGTGGTCAAGGGCGCCGGCCGCTGTGTGGATGAGTTTGACGTCCTTCAGCAGGTCTTGGTGCCAGAGTCGCACCGCTGACGCGACAGATAGGCGCGCTCCGTGAGGCCACCGCGACGTAACCAGTGGTTGTTGCTGCTTGCGGTGGTCACAACTGTGACGTTGATTTTGTTGGATGTTCGTGGCTCAGACGGCCCCCTGAGACGTGTGAGCCACGCAATTATCAGCCCCTTTCAATCTGTGGCGCAGACAGTTGCTCGGCCGTTTCGCGGCATTGCCACATCGATTTCTGATTTGTCTTCGATGCGAGAGCGCAACAAGCAGCTTGCCTCCCAAAACGATCGCCTCCGTGCGCAGGTGAATCGCTCTGTTGATGAGCATCGCCGGCTTGCAGAGATTCAAGACATGTTGGATTTGGCGGGTCGTGGCGGCTACGCAGTTGTCTCTGCGCATGTTGTTGCTTGGCCGGCCGGACAAGACAATGCTGCCGCAGTCGGCATCGATGTTGGCAGCGCAGATGGAGTGCGTCCCGGCATGTCCGTTGTCACTGGTCGCGGACTCGTTGGCTCCACCGTGACGGTCACCAAACATGCTGCGACCGTTCGGCTCATCACCGACTCACAAGCGCATGTGGGGGTGCGAGTGGCAGGCAGTGGGCGCGTCGGTATGACGTCCGGTGTCGCAAGTGGTGTTGACATGAACGTGCAGCTTTTCGCAGCCGGGTTGCTGCGTCGCAATGACATCGTTGTCACGCGTGGTTCGCTGCAAGGGGTGCCCTATGTGCCAGGACTACCTGTTGGGCGTATCACAGCCGTCACCGGAGTTGCCGGGGAACTACCGCGTGGGCGCGTCAAACCGTTCGTCGACCTAGGGGCGCTCGATGTGGTCGCGGTGGTGGTTCGACCTCCGAAAGCGGATCCACGTGATGCGTTGATTCCAACGCCGCGTCCCACGCCTACTGTGACGGTCACTGTGACGGCATCCCCATCAATATCGCCGAGCCCTGTGGCTGGCGGTTAACGATGCACACAGTTCGGTGGCTCGCGGTTGCTGCATTGCTTTTCACGGCTGTGGTCGTTCAATCCGCGTTTACTCCAGGCCTCGGTCTGCACGTGCACAGTGCAGTGCTGGTGTATCTCATCGTTTTGGCTATCGCGCGTCGCTTGGATTTTGGTCCAGCACTTGCGGTTGCACTCGCTGCTGGATTGCTGGTTGACCTGACGCCACCGGCAGCAGGTCCGGTCGGCGTCAATGCGCTCACCGCAGTGATTGCTGCGGCAGTGATGTTCAACTGGAATCGAGCCACGGCGAGTGATGCTGCTGGGCTCCTGGCCACTTTGACGCTGCTGGTGACAGCAATCGCTCTCACCACTCTCGCTCGCGCGTGGGTTACTGATGTGTTCGCAGCCGGCACTCCGGGTTGGGTTCTACTCAAGGCAGTTGTGCGCGACTGCGTCATCACTTTCTTGATTGCGCCTGTGGTGTTGCCGTTGGTCGATTGGCTTGCTCGCCCTCGCAATGCTTCATGGAGTATCTCGGGCGGACCTAGGGTGCGCAGATGAATCGCCGTGGCGTTACGGGGTTGTCCACGACGCGACTCGTCGTTTTCGGCGCATTGGTCCTGAGCCTTATGGTCACGTTGGCAGGTCGGTTTTTCCAACTGCAGGTGCTTGAGGCAGACAGGTATGCAACCATCGCAAGTGACAATCGGACTCGAGATGTGGTCCGCACGGCGATGCGAGGTCAAATCGTCGACCAAGCCGGACGTCCGATGGTGGCTAATCGCTCAAGTCTTGTCATCACCGCGGACCCCACGGCATTGCGAAGGCAAGCTGATCGTGGTGCGGCGGTTTTGGCGCGCCTTGGTCGACTAGTTGGCATTCCTGGGCCGCAGCTTGCTGCCCGAATGAAGCAATGCGGAACTTCCGGTGCACCCCGGCCACCCTTATGTTGGAACGGCTCGGCAGTGCAGCCTGTTCCACTAGTGAAAGACGCGAGTCAAGACATTGCTCTGGCTGTGATGGAGCGTTCGGATGAGTTCCAAGGCATCACCGCAGACGTGCAAGGTGTGCGTTCATACCCAGCACCTTTTGGGGTAAACGCCGCTCACGTTCTTGGCTATCTACAGCCCGTGAGTGATTCTGAGTTGCAAAAGCAAGCACAACTTCCCCGGGAAGAGCGCTGGTTGCTGCGCACTGATCTCGTCGGTCGCGCCGGGTTGGAGAGCACATATGACCGGGCTCTCAGAGGTAAGCCCGGGCTCACGAAACTCATCGTTGACCGTCAGTCTCGTGTGGTTGGTTCTCGCGAAGTCCGCGAACCAACCACGGGTCAGACACTTGTCACGTCAATTGACAGTCATGTTCAGGCAGTTGCGGAAAAGGCGCTCGCCGAGTCAGTTGCTTTATCGCGCGCTCGTGGCTATCGAGCTGATTCGGGTGCCATCGTGGTGCTCGATGTGACCAATGGAAGTGTGCTTGGTTTAGCTTCGTGGCCGACCTATGACCCCAAGATTTGGGTGGGACGCATAGACAATGCGCAGTACCAAGCGTTGCTGGATTCCAAGAAAGGAATCCCACTGCTCTTTCGCCCAACTCAAGGGTTGTTGCCTCCAGGTTCCACATTCAAAGTCATCACCACTGCTGCTGCTTTGAAACATGGATGGTCTGGAAACTCTCGAATTCCATGCCCGCCCACATACACCGTTGGTCGACGCAAACTCAGCAACTTCGATGGTGAGGCCGCTGGCTCGTTGACACTGGCTGAGGCTCTTGAAATGTCGTGCAACACGGTTTATTACCGCATCGGTCACCAATTGTGGTTGCGCGATGGCGGCCTTAAACCAAAGGGCACGCCGGTTGAAGCCCTCTACAAAGAGGCCAAGAGTTTTCATCTGGGTCAGCGCACGGGCATCGACATGGCCGCTGAGTCACGTGGGCGAATCGTTGGAAGACTGGAACGAAAACAGCGCTATGACCGAATGAAAGCCGCCTGGTGTCGCCGCGCAAAGAACGGCTATCCGGAATACAAGAATCGACCGGCGTGGGCAAGTTATCTCAAAGCAATTGCAGCCGAGAACTGTGCAGATGGTTACCAATTCCGTGGCGGTGATGCGGCACTGTTTGCCATCGGACAAGGCGACACGTTGGTGACTCCACTGCAGATGGCTGTGGCGTATGCAGCGATTGCGAACGGTGGCACTTTATGGCGACCACATCTTGCAAAGGGGTTTGTGTCTCCGAATGGCAAAGTGGAACGCCTCATTACTCCGGTGAAACTCGGGAAATTGGATTTAACCGCTGCGCAGCTGGCAGTAATTCAGCGTGGATT
>RGCY01000096.1 GCA_009918865.1 Actinomycetota bacterium | reverse complement strand
GACTGTGGTCTTACCGTTGCGCACCGCACCAATGCTGGCTGCGATGCGGGCTTCCGTGTGTGCATCCACGGCACTCGTCGGTTCATCAAGCACCAGAATCGGAGCATCGGCCACAAGTGAGCGCGCGAGTGCCAAACGCTGACGCTGACCGCCGGAAAGTGTGCGACCGCGTTCCACGAGCACCGCGCGCATACCTTCGCCGTCGAGGCTTTCGAGAATGTCATCGGCGCTCGCCGCAGCAATCGCAGTGTCAACGTCCACCTGGCCGGTGGAAGGGACTTCGAAGAGTGCGCCGAGTGTGCCCGAGAGCAGCACCGGGTCTTTGTCTTGTACCAGCACGGTTTCTCGCAATGCGCCGTCGGAGAGTCGGCTGAAGGGAACATCGCCGAGACGAGTCTGCGCGTCATCGCGGTAGCCACCGAGCCGTTCGGCAATCTCATCTGCAACATCTGGGCTATCGCATGCAATTGCAGTGAGTTGACCCGCAGGAATTCGAGCACCAGTGACTCCGTCAACGAGTTCTGCTGTCAAATTCAATGCGGTGGTTGGCAACGCATCGGCGGGCTCGCTGCGTTCACGACTGAGTGTGAGCACGCGGATGAGGCGACGCATGGCAACCCAGCCGCTCGTCCACTTGCGCGCCGCTTCGGTGAGTGTGCGCAAGGGGATGACGAGAAAAGCGCTGTAGCCATAAAAGGCAATGAGTTGACCGATGGTCAGGTGTCCGCTCACCACGAGATGTGCGCCGCCCCACATCATGCCGAGAATGAATGCACCAGGAAGAAACACTTGCATTGCGTCAACCAGTGAGCGCACACGCGCTGTCATCACTGCAGCAGCGCGCACACTTTGAGACGACGCTTCAAACCGCTCCACGAACAAGTCTTCGCCACCGATGCCGCGCAGCACTCGCAATCCTGCAACGGTGTCAGAGGCAAGTTCAGTGGTCTTCCCCAAGCGCTTGCGCTGCTCAGCTTCGCGGGCTTGCAGGGGTTTGATGAGTGGACCAACTCCGAGTGCGAGCACTGGCACGCCCAAGATGACGATTAGACCCAGCTGCCATGACGCGTGAATCAAGATGGTGGCGACTGTCACGAAGGCCACCAGCGCTCCTACAAGTCGTGGGATGACATCGACAGTGCCACCGATGCGCTCAACGTCGTTAGCGCTCACCGCAACGATTTCACCTGTGGCCACTTGCTTGGGTAGGTCACCGCCGAGTGCAGCGGCATGGCGGGCAAGTAGTTGTTGCACTTTCGTGCCCGCAGTCATCCAGTTTGCGATTGCTCGACGGTGTCGCAAAATGCCAGTGATGGCTTGCACAGCTCCGAGTGCGACAACTGCGCCGGTCCACTTCAGGAGTTCCTGCATGTCTTTGTCGGATGCGGCTTGAATCCCGCGACCAAGTGCCCCGGGAATCATGGCCTGACTCATCATCCACAAAATTCCGTAGACGATGCCGATGGCAAGCTGGTCTAACTGACCGCGCACAAGCCACCCGAATAAGCGAGGAACGCTTGTCAGGTTTGGCGTGCCGGGGTCAGCGACTGGAAGTTTGTGAAAAGGGTCTCTCATGCCGTCAGCAACCCTAGTGCCGGCATGTCAACCGTGAGTGAACACGGTCATTTCCACATGTGACCGCGTGACTCTGGCACCGGAGGCTGAGAAAGCCGCCGCCTAGACTTCGGGCCGTGAGCGAGCTGCGGACCGACCACCCGACTGTTCTGGTTGTGGACTTTGGCGCCCAATACGCCCAACTCATTGCACGTCGGGTCCGCGAAGCGTCGATTTACTCTGAAGTCATTCCTCATACCACCTCCGTGGCCGAGATTGTTGCGCGGCAACCTGCTGCAGTCATCCTTTCCGGGGGTCCATCGAGCGTCTACGAACCTGGTGCACCGTCCATTGACCCGGCGCTATTTGAAGCCGGCATTCCGGTGTTTGGAATTTGCTATGGGTTCCAGGCCATGGCGCAGGCGCTCGGCGGAGATGTGGCACACACCGGCACTCGCGAATATGGCCGCACTGTGCTTGTGCGCACGGCGACCGATGATGTCGTCTTCTCAGACCTACCAACTGAGCAGACGGTGTGGATGTCGCATGGCGACAGCGTCGCGGTCGCACCTCAAGGCTTCACCGTCACCGCGTCAACTGACGGCACAGCCGTTGCTGCATTTGAAAATCGCGAACGCAAACTCGCTGGTGTTCAGTTCCACCCGGAAGTGCGCCACAGCGAGCACGGGCAGACGGTGTTGCGCCGCTTCCTGCACGACCTTGCCGGGATTGCGGCTGACTGGACGCCCGACTCAATTGTTGAACAGCAGGTTGCTGCAATCCGCGCCCAGGTCGGTTCAGACCGTGTCATCTGTGGGCTCAGTGGCGGTGTCGATTCTGCAGTGGCTGCGGCATTGGTGCACAAAGCCGTCGGCGATCAACTCACATGTGTCTTTGTTGACCACGGTTTACTGCGTGCTGGGGAACGCGAGCAGGTGGAACGTGACTTCGTTGCAGCCACTGGAGTGCAGTTGGTGGTTGTGGATGCCGCATCTCGTTTCTTGGAAGCACTTGCTGGCGTAAGCGACCCAGAAACTAAGCGCAAGGAAATTGGTCGGCTCTTCATCCGGGTGTTTGAAGACGCCGCCGCCGCCTTGGTTGCCGATGCCGGTGCGCACGGCGAACAAGTGAAGTTTCTAGTGCAGGGCACGTTGTATCCAGATGTGGTGGAAAGTGGTCACGGCTCGGGCACCGCCACCATCAAAAGTCACCACAATGTGGGTGGCCTACCAGAAGACTTGCAGTTCACACTTGTGGAACCGCTGCGGTTGCTGTTCAAGGATGAAGTGCGCGCTGTTGGTCGACAACTTGGCCTACCCGAAGCGATTGTTGCGCGTCACCCGTTCCCAGGTCCGGGCTTAGCGATTCGAATCGTCGGCGCGGTGGATGCTGATCGGTTACGAATATTGCGTGATGCCGATGCCATCGTCCGCGAAGAAGTCTCCCGTGCTGGGCTGGATTCCCAGGTGTGGCAAATGCCGGTGGTGCTGCTGGCTGATGTGCGCAGCGTCGGTGTGCAAGGTGATGGGCGCACCTATGGTCACCCAATCGTGCTGCGACCTATCACCAGCGAAGATGCCATGACCGCTGACTGGGCGCGCTTGCCCTACGAGCTGCTCGCGCACATCTCTAATCGAATTACAAACGAGGTCAGTGAAGTCAACCGTGTCGTTCTCGACATCACAAGCAAGCCGCCGGGCACGGTGGAGTGGGAGTAGTTCGCTCGCACGGGTTGGGTTCGCTCGCAATGCGAGGCGAGTCCTTCATACTTGGCGATACGAATGTGGCGGCGCCGGTCAGTTGTGCTGGTCTCGCAGGAGCAGGGAGTGCAACATGACAACCGCACTAAAGGTGATCTTTCTCGTCATGCATTTCGCAGGCATTGTGGGTTTGCTGGTGGGAGTGACGGCAGCGATGGTGAAGCGACTGACACAGGCCCGTGCTGCGGTGTGGCATTCATCCACCCTGATGTTGCTCAGTGGCATCGGTCTCGTGGCAGTTGATTCACTTGCCAAAGACGACATCAGCCACAGCAAGGTTGGTGTGAAATTCGCCGTGTTGCTGGTGATCTCGGTCTTGGCATTTCGACTCAATCGCGGCGCCAAGACTGCTAAAGATTCCGGGCCCACCACCCCGTACTTCATCATTGGCCTGCTCACCATTGCCAACGTTCTCATCGCCGCCACATTGTGACTCTAGGGAGCAACATGTCGTTCGCACACCGCACTCAGCGCTTTACTCAACGACTGAGCCACGCGCTCGCTGCTCTTGGCCTTGGCATCGCAGCAGTGGCATTGCCTGTGACAGCAAGTGCACATGCACAGTTAGTGGAGTCGGTGCCGGCTCGTGATGCAGTTCTTGCTGCAGCACCAGAGCAAGTGGTGCTCACCTTCGACGATGCACTTTCCACAGTCGGCACCAATGTCATCTCTGTGGTTGGTCCTGATGGAACAGCGGTGGATGACGGAATACCGACCATCTCAGGTGCGAGCATTGCGCAGGGCTTGGTTCCTGTGACTGCAGTGGGCACCTACACCGTGACTTACCGTGTGGTGAGTGGCGATGGGCACATCGTTAACGACAGTTACTCATTCCAGTACCAACCACCAATGGCGAGTGCAAGTGCGGATGATTCGCTGCCGAATCCCGGGAACTCCATGCTCGGTGCAGCACCTGGTGGAACGAACGCTGCCGGTCAGCCCACACGGGAGGGGTTGCGACTCACACCTGCAAAGGTGGCAACCATCATCGTGTTTGCTGCCATCTACTTCGTGGTTGCGCGTTGGTTGAAGGCCTACCGGCGCAAGTCACTCGGTCGCTGAACTTTCTGCCGTCTCTGCAGCCTCACGCGCTCGCCGCTCATCATCCCAGCGGTCGAATCTGGCTGCTTCGCGCGCATCTGCGCGAACCCACTGAGTCACCGCAATCACAATCACAATCACCATCGGAACTTCACCGAAAGCCCAGCCCAGGCTTGAGCCCACATATTGATCATGAAGTGCGTCTGTGCGATAGGCGGCTGCGAAAGGCGCGAAGTAGTCGCTGGCAATCACAGTGTTGCTTTGCATCACGATGACGCTGAAGACTGCGTGAAATGGCGCGGCGAGTAACGCAAGTCCGGCCCGTGCAGGCGCTGGTAGTGAACGCGGCGCCGGGTCATTGCCAATCACGGCTGCAAAGAACAGATATCCCGAGAGCAGGAAGTGCAGTTGCATGAGCAAGTGACCGGTGTGGGAACCCATCAAGAGTTCGAATAAACCGCTGAAGTAAAGCGCAAAGAATCCGCCAACGAAGTTGATGAATGCAATCAGTGGGTGACCGAGGATGCGCAGGTATCGCGAATGCAACAGGGCCAAGAGCCATTCGCGCGCTCCGGTGTGCCCTTTGTTAGCGGGC
>RGCY01000095.1 GCA_009918865.1 Actinomycetota bacterium | reverse complement strand
GACTAGCAGGGGCATAAGCGGGTCACCCGCTTAGCGCCCTCCACTCAGGTGGCGTCGTCGGCACACGCCGGCGGCGCCACCTGCCATGTCCACCTTCGAGCGCAAAGCGCGCATAAGGTTGGGGGCATGATTCGGCTGCAGGGCGTGACCAAGTTGTATCGCAGCCAAGCACACCCTGCAGTGGATGATGTGTCGCTGGATATTGAGAAAGGTGAGTTCGTCTTTCTCGTTGGTTCAAGTGGCTCGGGCAAGTCCACCTTGCTAAGACTCATGCTCAAGGAAGAACGCCCAACTCGCGGCAACATCTTTGTGGCGGGCAAAGATTTGAACCGGTTGCCATCCTGGAAAGTGCCGGCGCTACGGCGCACAATTGGCACGGTCTTCCAGGATTTTCGATTGCTACCGAACAAGACAGTGGAACAGAACATTGCATTCGCGTTGGAAGTCATCGGACGTCCACGCTCGGAGGTCGCCACGGAAGTTCCGCGCGTGATCGAACTCGTGGGGTTGGCTGGCAAAGAGAAGCGCTACCCAGATGAACTTGCAGGCGGTGAGCAGCAGCGTGTTGCAGTTGCACGGGCATTTGTGAATCGTCCGGCTCTGCTGCTCGCAGACGAGCCGACTGGAAATTTGGACCCAACGACGAGTGTTGGCATCATGAAACTTCTTGACCGCATCAACCGAACTGGAACGACTGTTGTCATGGCAACTCACGACGCAAACATCGTTGACCAGATGCGCAAACGCGTTGTGCAACTTGACCATGGCCAACTCGTGCGCGACCAAGCACGCGGCGTGTATGGGTACCTGTCATGAGGCTCGGGTTTATTGCTGAAGAAGTTGCCGTAGGTTTCCGCCGCAACTTGACCATGACTGTTGCAGTGATTGTCACCATCGCAGCATCGTTGTCACTATTTGGAGCCGGTCTGCTGGTTCGTGCACAGGTGTCAACGATGAAGGACTACTGGTACGACAAGGTCGAAGTTTCCATCTACCTGTGCAGCGACACGAGTGACACACCGAGTTGCTCCGGTGGCGCGGTCACACCGGCACAGCGCACGCAAATCAGTGATGATTTGAAAGCTATGTCGCCTTTAGTGCAGCAAGTTTTCTACGAATCTCAAAAGCAGGCTTACCAGCGATTCATCAAACAGTTCAAAAACTCCGCAATTGTTCAAAATGTGTCGCCGGATGCTCTTCCGGAATCTTTCAGAGTCAAACTCTCGAACCCAGAGAAGTACGACGTGATTGCATCTGCTTTCACTGGCCGTGCTGGTGTTGAACAAGTCCAAGATCAACGTCGATTGCTCGATAAATTCTTCAAATTGCTCAACGGTTTGCAAACAATCGCGCTAGCGATTGCGGTGGCGATGTTGCTTGTGACCGTGCTGCTGGTTGTGAACACCATGCGCGTGGCTGCGCATTCGCGGCGTCGAGAAATCGGCATTATGCGGCTCGTTGGCGCGAGTAATTGGTATGTGCGTCTGCCTTTCGTTGCCGAAGCGGCAATCTCTGCTGCGATTGGTGCGGGGATTGCAACTGGTGTGCTTGCGGCGCTGAAACATTTCGGAGTTGATAAGCGACTTGCACCTGAGTACCAATTCACGTCGTTCATCGGTTGGGATGCAGTCTGGTCGATAGTGCCCCTCGTGTTTCTCGTCGGCGTGGGTATCTCGGTGCTTGCTGCTGCTGCAACGCTGCGTCGTCACCTGCGCGTGTGACACTCCTGAGGTTTGCGGTTTCGGTGGGAAACTCCATGACTAGCGTTGGCATTTTTCTGAGAAGCCGACCTTTGGCCTTGAGCCGCGCTCAAGCACTGCGCCATCCGAGCGTGGCAGTCAGGCGATGAACCCGTGTTCGGCTTATTCTGAGAGGTATGTCTGCATTCATCCGGCGCTGTTCGCGCGCGTTCGGGAGACGTGGACTTCGGTTATGCGCCGCGCTAATGGCGTTGTCCATGGCGTCAAGTGGGCTTGCTCTAGCAGCGCCACCATCGCCGACACCCAAACCTTCGAAGAGCAACAAATACACAGCCCAAATCGCAGCAGCCAGCGAAGATCTGATGATGGTCAATGTTCAGGTGCGCCGGGCTGCAGCGAAATTGCAGGCTGCGCAGTCCAAATTACCTGCCGCTCGACGTGCGTACGCATCCGCTATGGCATCGTTGACATCAGCTCAAAGAGCAGATGCAAAGGCGACCGCCGCATTGCGTGCCGCAGTGGCTCGTGCTGAAACTTCTGCCAAAGCTCTAGCACGTTCCGATTCAGCAGTTCACCTGTCGGAAAATCAGTTTGCAAAGCTTGTGCGGCAGATTTACATGAGTGGTGGTGGGATGTTGCAGGCGCAAGTTGTGCTTGAGTCTCAGGATCCCGCGGATTTGAGTGTGCGCATCGTTGGAGTTGACCGAGTCGGTCGCATGAGCAATCGCCGGCTCTCGTCGTTACGTTCAATTCGAAGTCAGAATGCAGCTCAAGCGGCGCAAGCAAAGGAAGACAAGGCTCAGGTCGCAAAACGTCAGGCTGCTGTGCACGCGCAGCATCTCGCCACGAAAGCCGCAGCCGCGAAAGCCACGGTGGCCAAACGTCGTGTCGATGCGTTGGTGGCGCAGGCCGCAAGTGCCATGGCGGCCGCGAAACGTGAACAAAAATCAATTCAAGCTCAACTAGCAAGACTTCGACAGTTGCAGCGTGGAATCGATGTCAAAGCGACAAAGAATTCTGGTGGTATCCGCCCTGGGTCAATTCGCTGGCCAGTGGTCGGGTTCACTCGGATTTCAAGTAAAGCTGGCGCCCGGGTGCATCCGGTTTTCCACACCGTTGCGTGCCATGCTGGAATCGACATCCCGGCTCCTAAAGGAACGCCCATCCGGGCCGCCGCCGCCGGCATCGTGCTTGAAGCAGCCTCAGTTTCTGGTTATGGCAACATGACATTGATTTCGCATGGCGGCGGCATGGCCACGTTGTATGGGCACCAAAGCCGTTTCGCAGTGCGCACGGGACAACATGTGAAGTCGGGCCAAGTCATAGGTTACGTGGGCTCGACGGGTTGGAGCACCGGGCCGCATCTGCACTTTGAAGTGCGCCTTGCAGGCAAGCCGTACAATCCGATGGGTTGGTTTGGCGCATCCAAGAATCGGGTGGCGTGCTACCACCGCTGATGTGCAACGTCCTGCACATCTGAGATGTGACCGGAGAGTGCGACATGGCCAAGGAGCAAGGCCGTCGGCTCATCGCACAAAATCGCAAGGCGCGCCACGATTACTCAATCTCTGATGTGTTCGAAGCCGGAGTCTCACTCGTTGGCACCGAAGTTAAATCACTTCGTGAAGGGCGCGCTTCACTCGTTGACGGGTTCGCGCTTGTAGAAGATGGTGAGGTGTGGTTGCGAAATGTTCACATCCCCGAGTATGACCCTGGAACGTGGACAAATCATGAACCCCGACGTGCTCGCAAACTGCTCTTGCACAAGTCGGAAATCGTGCGCCTAGCGGCTGCTACTCGTGAGAAGGGCATCACGATTGTGCCGCTTTCGATGTATTTCAAAGACGGAAGAGTCAAGGTTGAGATTGGTGTGGCAGTGGGTCGCAAGGCCTATGACAAGCGACAAGCCATCGCTGAGCGTGATGCGCAACGAGAAGCGCGTGCGGCAATCGGTCGAAAGTCAAAGGGGCGGACGGACTAGATCGCTCTGTAAAACATCCCGATGATGTTTCAAGAGCGTCATCCCAGATGTGTGAGCGGGTCGAAGCGTTTGGCACCACTTGTTTCGCATTGACTCCAAGGGCGGCGTGTTATTTACCTTCTCGTGAGACTTGTACCCGTTCCGGAGCCCCGTGCACGTATCGCGCGTGACCAAATGACCCACGCTGGTAGTCCTCAAATGCAGCCACAACTTCTGCACGCGTGTTCATCACGAAGGGTCCGGCCCATGCGATGGGTTCCCGGATGGGAAGTCCGCCGAGGATGAGCACGTCCAGCCCACCGCTGTGGCGGGCATCTTGTGAGGAGTTCGCACGCAACGTCACGGCGTCACCTGTGCCACCGAACACAGCAAGTTGTCCGGTGTGGATTCGATGCTCGTTGTCACCTGCAGTGCCATCACCTGAGAGCACGTATGCAAGTGCATTGAAATCGTTGCGCCAAGGAACTCGCAATTGTGCGCCGGGCGCGATGGTTGCGTGCACAAGAGTGATGGGTGTGTGTGTGACACCCGGACCATCGTGACCGGCGACGCTTCCAGCGATGATTCTGATGAGTGCGCCACCATCATCGGTCGTCACAAGACGCACGGCGTCGTGGTTGATGTCTTGGTAGCGCGGTTGTGCCATCTTCAGCGACCGCGGCAAGTTGACCCACAATTGAAATCCATGGAACAGACCACCACTCATCACCAGCGGCTCCGGCGGGGTTTCAATGTGCAGGATTCCTGCTCCTGCAGTCATCCACTGGGTATCTCCATCGCCGATGACACCACCGCCCCCGTGTGAGTCAGCGTGAATCAGTTGCCCATCGAGCATGTAGGTCACAGTTTCAAAGCCGCGGTGTGGGTGCCAAGGAGTGCCCTTAGGTTCTCCGGGTGCGTACTCAACTTCACCCATCTGATCAAGATGGATGAACGGGTCGAGGTCTGCGAGATCAATGCCGTGGAATGCTCGTCGCACAGGAAAACCTTCACCTTCGTACCCCTGTGGTGCTGAGGTCACCTGCGTCACGCTTCGACCACGTGCAGTGCTCGGGGCGCTCACGCGCGGTAGAACAGTGATGTCCGGCACGGTGATGGCTGGCATGGCACTCCTTTCGTCGAGACACCATGATACTTGAACCTTCAACAATGTGCAGGGTGGTGGTTTTTGGCTACCAAGATTGTGATTGCGCCTTTGCGTCACTGTCTTGCTGGGCGGACGTGGGAATTCCTGCGCCTGCGCGAGAGTTACACTGGGCGCATAACTAC
>RGCY01000094.1 GCA_009918865.1 Actinomycetota bacterium | reverse complement strand
GAAGTTCGTGGTGCACGTCGAGCCCATAACAAGACCACTGCGTACAGCAAGGCGGAGATTGCGCCTTGGAGCAGGAAGAAGTAGCGCATGGGAGTCCACGAACCAGGTGTGAGTGCCGTCAACATCGTGGTTACCGTTTCGGCGGTGCATGTGACAACCGTTGCTTTCATTACGATTTTCGTGCCGCAGCCACTGACAATCCAGAGTTGACCCGCCAAACCCAGCAGACATGCTCCGATGACTTGCACCGCCCAACGCACGTCTTCAGAAGCGCTATCAATGTTTAGCCACGCGGCCATCGAACTTGGTGCCAGCAGTAGGACTGGTGCGCTTGCCGCAAAGAGCAACGCATTGATTCGGATGACAATCGAGGCCAAACGGGCCGGGTTGTCCTCACGCCTGTGAACTTCACTGAGTGCCATGTGCGGACGGTACGCCCGACCAAGCGCAAACCCACGACAATGAGCGCATGTTGCGGCCGTCGAATGCCTCCGTGCCTTGTGACCAGAGTGGCGTCGCACGAGCAGTTGCAGCGCTTCGTGCTGGTGGCTTGGTTGGGCTGCCCACGGAAACTGTGTATGGCTTGGCTGCAGATGCACGCAACAATGCCGCAGTGAAGCGAGTCTTCACCGCGAAAGGCCGACCCGCCGACCACCCTTTGATTGTTCACATTGCAGATATCTCTGACCTGCATGAGTGGGCAAAGGACATCCCTGCATACGCACATGCGCTGGCGGAACGATTGTGGCCAGGACCGCTGACACTGGTGCTACCAGCGCGCGATGACACCTCCCGTCTGCTCACAGGGGGGCAGGACACCATCGCACTGCGGTTACCAGCGCACCCAGCGGCACAGGAAGTGATTCGTCAAACTGGTGCACTTGCTGCACCGAGTGCGAATCGCTTTGGGCGAGTGTCGCCAACCTCAGCACAGGCCGTCGTTGCCGAGCTTGCTGAGGTGCTTGATGACGCAGATGTGGTTCTCGACGGCGGCGATTGCAGTATCGGCATTGAGAGCACCATCGTGGATTGCACATCAGCACGTCCGCGAATTCTCCGACCCGGCTTCTATGCAGAAGAACTCATCAACGATGTCGCTGGCATTGCAGGGGTGCCGGTTTCGGAAGCATCTGACGTGCCACGGGTGTCCGGTTCCCTTCCCGGGCACTACGCACCCAGCACCCAAGTAACTGTCGTTCAGCCTGATGACTTTGCAGGCATGGATGGCGCGCGGTTAGAACATGCGTTGGTGTTGACAACTGAGGATGTTGCTGTGCCTTCACCTGCGGCACATGTGATGAAGGCACGGGATGCGCTCGACTTCGCACGGATTCTTTATGCGGCGTTCCGTCGAGCGGATGAACTTGAGGTGCAGGAAGTGCTTGTCACCACTCCACCTGCGGTTGGTATCGGGGTGGCAATCATCGATCGGATTACTCGCGCAGTTCACGGTAGTGCGCATATGAATCCTTGACGTCGTGGATGGGCTAGTCCGCCGCGTGCGAACGTGATGCAAAACTGCCCAGATATGCCTTGACCTAACCTGTGCTTCCGAGCCTGGTTGCGTGCACTTACGCGTGCACTCACTCGGTCACATCACGCAATGTGATGGGTTGCTACTTGGGCGGCAGACGCGTGCCAGCATCAAGGCGAATAACTTCACCATTGAGAAATGTGTTGTCTGCAATGTGATTAACAAGCGCTGCGTATTCCGCCGGGCGGCCGAGTCTTTTGGGAAACAACTGCTGAGTGGCCAGTGCCTGCAAGACTTCCGGTGCGAGTTGATCATAAATCGGTGTTTCTACAACTCCAGGTGCAATCGTGCACACGCGCACACCAATCGCTGACAAGTCACGGGCCATAGGTAGCGTCATTGAGGCGATGGCACCTTTCGATGCGCTGTAGGCAGCCTGACCTATCTGCCCATCAAAAGCAGCAACCGACGCTGTCATCACTAAGCATCCGCGCTGTCCATCGTCATCTGGCTCGTTGCTGGACATAGCCGAGGCGAGTAGCGAGGCGACATGGAATGTGCCGGCCACGTTGATGTCCAGAACTTTTCGAAACATCCCCATGGGGTGGGCCGAACCGTCACGACCAACCGTGCGCGAACCCAAGACAATGCCCGCGCACAGCACACCTAGTTGCACGGAGCCAAGCCACTGCATGGCGCTTTCAACCCCAGAGTCAACAGCGGTTTCATCCGTGACATCTGCAGGCACCGCAAATACCTGTGGGCCATGAGCGGCAAGCACCGCATTGAGTTTCTCCCCGGGCAGGTCAAGCACGGCCACTTTGCAGCCGCGAGCCACGAGTGAATCAACGGTGGCGCGGCCTAATCCGGACGCCCCACCTGTGACGAACGCTCCAGTGATGTGCATGCCAACAGACTAGCGGTCGAGGTCCGCGAGAAATTGCTCCACTTGAGCGGCGATTTCATCACCCGTTGCCAGGGGTAGAGCAGTCTGAGTTGAATCTTCGTCGCGTCGAGCGGCAACCATGCCGTCGAATTGCTCTTCAAGAGCCGCAACGACTTTTGCGTTGTCTGGATCGCTTGCAACCTGGCGTTGAATCTCCTCATCCGCTTGCTCAGCACGCTCGCGCAAATCACCAAGCGGAATCGTCAAGCCAGTAGTTGCGGATAACTCTTCGATGAGTCGGCTTGCTGCTGCCGGATAATCCGAAGCGGCCAGGTAGTGCGGCACATGTGCAACCAGACCAAGGGATGTGCGCGATTGAGCCGTGAGCGCTAGCTCAAGCAAGCCAGCGAGACTGCCCGGAACTTCAATGTCACCCACCCAGGGTTTGCGACCTGCGATGAGGTGCTCATCATTCCCATGAGCAGTGATTTGCACCGGTCGAGTGTGTGGCGCAGGGAATGGCACCCCTTGCAAACCCACCACAAGTTGGATATCCCAGCGTTCAACAAGGTCGATAATCGCATCGCGCACGGTCTTCCAACCAAGATCGGGCTCCGGTCCACTGAGGACTAAGAACCCCTGCCCCTGAGAGTCTGTGACTTCAAATAGTTTCAGTTCCGGCATCTCGATTTCGCCGTAGTGATCTGAGAGGAATGCTGCGCGCGGTCTGCGTCCACGGTAGTCATAGAGGTGGTCGATATCGAAGTCCACGAGCACCCGACTCTCAAGCGAGTCAATCATGTGTGTCACAGCGAGTCGACCACCACCGCCAGCATCCAAGAAGCCGGCGAACGCGTGCACTAACACCGGCCATTGCGACCGGGGATTTTCGTGCACATGAATCAGTGACATGACGCCATGGTAACTCTGAAAGCACACATCTGCCGCGTCGAACGATGACTCCTAGTGACTGTGATGAAGTCAACGGAATGCGGCGAAGATGTCACGTGACACCCATTGCATTCGTGGGCGCTTACCCGGCAACGAATGCCTAGGAAGCGCAGGCTTGGCACAAGCCCACAACTTCAACTCTGTGCTGCACATCAGCAAAGTCATGCGCACGGGCAACACTCTCAGCCCACTGTTCCACTTGTGTGTCGTGGACTTCCACAGTGGTGCCGCAGCTGCGACACACAAGATGGTGATGATGTGCTGAAGAACATTGCCGATAGAGCACTTCACCTGAATCGGAGACAATGGTGTCGAGTAAGCCGTCAGCCACCATCTGAGCCAGACTGCGGTACACCGTGGCAAGACCGACCTGTGCGCCGCTACTTGCTAGCAAGGCGTGGATGCGCTGTGCGCTAATGAAGTCAGGATGACGTGTCAACAACTCTGCAACTGCTTCGCGTTGTCGCGTGCGTCGCGGCATTGCGCGAAGACTTCGGTCATTGGTCATGACACGTCGCTTTCGGCAAATCGGCGCGAGCGGCGAGCCGCAGCAGATGAACGCGCACGCGCGCCGACGACTGCGGCCACAGCGAAGACCACGAGTGCAAGCAACACGATTGCTGGTCCCGGTGGGACCGAAAAGTAGTAACCGGCGGTGACACCACTGACACAACAGACTAGACCGATGACAACAGCACCCATCATCGTGCCGCGGAAAGAGCGAGCCACTTGTTGAGACGCCGCAACCGGAACAATCATGATGGCGCTGACCAACAGCAGCCCGACAATGCGCATACCGATGACGACTGTGACGGCGGCTAGTGCGGAAAGAAGGGCTCCCATGAGTTGCACTCGAATGCCGCGGATTGCAGCAGAGTCACTATCAATGGACAGCGCAAACATCTCGGCACCGAAGACTGCGAGCAGTGCAAGGGCAGCGACAGAGGTGATGATGAGCACGGTGAGGTCGTTGCGCGTCACAGTTGACACCGCTCCGAAGAGGTAAGACGACAGCGATACAGGCCGAGTTCGTCCGGCGAGCGAACTGAGCAACACTCCACCTGCGATGCCGCCATAGAAAAGTAGGGCGAGAGCCAGGTCGCCAGCGGCGCGACTGCGCACTCGAATCAACTCAATCAGCAGCGAGCCGGCGACAGCCACCACAAGCGCTGTTGGGATGGGCGTCGTCTGAAGTAGGAATGAGATTCCAACGCCAGTTAACGCAACGTGACCCATGCCGTCGCCAAGTAGGGCGAGCCGGCGCTGAACTAGGTGCACACCAATGACAGGTGCAACCAGTCCCACCACCATCGCGGCAATGAGTGCCCGTTGCATGAAGTCGTAGGACAGCATCACAACTCCAACATTGAGCCGGTGGACTCGGGTCGTTGCAACTCGTGAATGTGATGAGGTTCATGCGCAAGGTGCCTGTGCAGAACCTCAGGTGACGGCGCACCTTGATAGACGACAGAAGACTGGCCGACGCCACCGAATAAAACGACTTGGTCGACTATGTCAGCCATTGCATCTAGTTCATGAGCAACGACCACCAACGTGGCCCCTGACTCAAGCATGCTGCTCATAATCGCTACCAGTTGCGCTTGATGATCAAGGTCCACACCAGCTAGTGGCTCGTCCATCAGCACCACATCTGCACCCGTGACAATG
>RGCY01000093.1 GCA_009918865.1 Actinomycetota bacterium | reverse complement strand
ACTGGGCAGTGACCACCGAGATTAATGCGACCGCGTGGGTGGATTGCAAAGCCGCAGCACTACGAGCCCACGCCACCCAAGTGCAGGTGCAAGGCAGTTGGTACGCACTTAGTGATGGCATAGGCGCTGCTTTGCGCGGAGTTGAGTGGTTCACATGCGAAGTCGGAATTCCTGAGCGTGGTGCTGATGGCCGAGAAACGGATTTCTTCGCAGGTCTGGGTTTGTGATGCAGCGCACTCAATCCTCCACTCACGCACCACAGCCCCAGGTGTCCCTTGTGCAGTGCGTTGGCGAGGGATTGCTCCTTGCCATCGCCGGAGTGTTTGTGCATCGGCACACCTGGTTCGTTGGGGGATGGCAAGCACCTTGGGGAATTGCACTCGTGATTGCTGCCGTCAGTTTGAGGTGCCGGGTATTGCGGGCGCGTCAGGGCCGTGGTGGACATGCAGCGGCAGTTGCGTTGACGTGGCTCGCGTTCACATCGCTGGTCGGAATGCTGCGCACCGGCGACACCATCATTGCTGGAGATGCAATCGGAACTTGGTATGTCCTTGGTGGAGCCGTGGTGGTTGGTCTGTGTGCGACGTGGCCATCGCGGCGTGAGCGCGAGGCCCGAACCCCCCGCCGATAGCGTCACAGACGGCGCTGTCTCTATCGAACGCGTTTGAGGACCTGGCCATCAGCGGTGTCGGTGACAAGCCAGCCTTGGGCCGAGAGTGCATCGCGCAATTCATCGGATGCGGTCCAGTTGCGTTGCATCCGTGCGTTCGCGCGTTCATCAAGCAGGGCTTGAATCTCGCTGGGAACCAATCCATAACCCGTATCTTGATCAGGCACTGTGTCAAGACCAAGGCCCAGCAAGGGTTCACAGGCGAGCAGGGTTGCTGCCTTGATTTCCAGTGAATGTGAACTGCGCTCAAGCGTCCGCAGAATGCGAATTCCTGCAGCAGTGTCAAGATCATCCGCATATGCATCTGCGACTTCACGAACATACGTTGCAACATCAGAGTGATTGATCGTGGTGCTGAAGTCAGTGCTGCCGACCACCGAAGAAATCAGTTCTCGCCAACGTCGCAACATGCGATCAGCCGCGCTGATGGAATCCCATGAAAGATCAACCTGCGTTCGGTAGTGCTGTTCGAGGAACGCAAGCCGCACTGCACGCGGGTCGTATCCACGGGCAATGACATCAGACATCAAAACGACGTTGCCTGCTGACTTGCTCATCTTGCGCCCTTCGAAGAGCAGGTGTTCAGCGTGCACCCAATGCTTGACAACCTCATGTCCAACAACTGACTCAGTTTGTGCGCGTTCATCTTCGTGATGTGGAAAGCGCAAATCAATTCCACCAGTGTGGATGTCAACACTGTCACCAAGGTGACTGAGCAGCATGGCAGTGCACTCAATGTGCCAACCGGGAAATCCGCGTCCAAAAGGTGTTTCCCATACCAGTTGAGTGCGCGTTGCCGGAGCCGCTTTCCATAATGCCCAGTCCGCGTGGAAGCGCTTGTTCGGGTCGGTGGTCCCTTCAAAACGATGACCAGGGCGTAATGCTTCTAAGCGGTTGCCGCTGATTGCTCCGTAGCTGGCAAAGCTCAGGGCATCAAAGAACACACTGCCATCTGCACCCACGTAGGCGTGCCCGGAATGCAACAACTGCTCAATGACATTCACCATCGAGTCAATTGATTCCGAAGCACGCGGACTGACAGTTGGTCGCGTTATGCCAAGGGCATCGCAATCACGATGGTACGAGTCTTCGAATGCGCGTGCGATTGCTAATGCATTGCCGGCGGCACCAGCAGCTCGCAGAAGCCTGTCTTCACCTTGTTGGCCTGCATCAGCGCCCACGCCATCCCCACCGAGTCCGGTGTCATCAAGCATGTGGCCGACATCGGTGATGTTTTGCACCACCGTGACAGCCAGACCCGAGTGCTCGGCAATGCGCCGAATGAGATCGGGCAGGAGGAATGTGCGCAAATTGCCGAGGTGAGCGTCCCGATAAACGGTCGGTCCGCACGCATACATGGAAAGCGCGCCGGGTTGCCCGGGGGTAATAGGGACTACTGCACGCAGGCGAGTGTCATAGAGGCGCAACATCACGTGTCAGCGTACTTGTTGCGATAATGCGC
Organism: Actinomycetota bacterium; assembly: GCA_009918865.1. Taxonomy (GTDB): domain Bacteria; phylum Actinomycetota; class Actinomycetes; order S36-B12; family UBA5976; genus RFTO01. The sequence goes on along the minus strand of RGCY01000093.1, from coordinate 2,938 downwards.
ACGCCGGAACTGGAAGGAAGAGCTCATGACCTATGTCGTTGCGTTGCCGTGCATTGATGTGAAGGACAAGTCCTGCGTGGAGGAATGTCCTGTGGACTGCATCTATGAAGGCGACCGCATGATGTACATCCAGCCGGATGAATGCATTGACTGTGGTTCCTGTGAACCTGTGTGTCCGGTCGAGGCCATCTATTACGAAGATGATGTGCCGACGGAGTGGAAGGACTACACGCAGGCGAATGCTGAGTTCTTCGACGGTGTTGGTTCTCCAGGTGGCGCTGCGAAGGTCGGCGCTCTCGGCAAAGACGCAAGCATCGTTGCTGGCGTAGCACCACGCGAGGCCTGATTCGCTTTGGCCAGACCGCGGCCGCCGTTGGCGCAGTTGTTGCCAGACTTTCCATGGGATTTGCTGAATCCCGCTAAGCAGCGTGCTGCAGCGCACCCACGTGGTGTGATTGATTTGTCCATGGGGACTCCCGTGGATGACGTCCCAACAACTGTGCAATCAGCCCTGATTCACGCGGCTAATGCTCCGGGCTATCCGGTGACGCAAGGAACCCCACAATTTCGACACGCAGTCGCGCAGTGGCTCGCGACAGAGTGTGCCGTTTCAAACATCACTGCGGACGCAGTGATCCCAACTCTCGGCCTGAAAGAAGCAGTGTCATTGCTACCGCTGGTGTTAGGGCTTGGCCCTGGCGACACTGTGGTGATTCCCAAACTGGCGTACCCAACGTATGAAGTTGGTGCACTGGCAATTGGTGCACGGGTGGTGCGCACGGACGATGTGAACGAATGGCAAGCCGACGAGACGGTCGCGTTGGTGTGGTTAAACAGTCCGAGTAATCCAACTGGTCGGGTGCTCTCTGTTGAAGAGTTACGAGCCGCGCGTGCGGCCGCGAAACGCTTAGGTGCAGTGCTGGCAAGTGATGAGTGTTATCTCGACTTGTGGTGGGAGGGTGAACGACCTACAAGTGTGCTCGCCGATGCTGTCTGCGATGGCAATCACGAGGGACTACTGGCTTTGCATTCGCTTTCTAAGCGTTCAAATCTCGCTGGTTACCGGGTCGGTTCGATTGCTGGTGATGCTGCGCTGGTGGCCGACGTGCTTGCTGCTCGAAAGCATCTTGGGCTGATGGTGCCAACGCCAAATCTTGCTGCTGCGACCGCCGCATATCTCGATTCGGAGTCCGTTGTTGAGCAGCGCGAGCGCTATCGCGCAAGGCGCGAGTTGTTGATTCCGGCTTTGACGAACGTGGGTCTGCACGTGGAGCACAGCGAAGCATCGCTCTTCATTTGGGCTCGCGGCGAGCAAGATTGCTGGACGACTGTGAATCGGTTAGCGGATGCAGGCGTGTTGGTCGCACCCGGTGAGTTCTACGGGCCAGCGGGCAGTCATCACGTTCGAGTTGCCTTGACTGCGACTGACGACGCTGTGGCTGAAGCCTCTGAACGGCTTCGGGCGTTGCGCTGACCGAATAACTCGATTGCGCGGTGGCTCGGCTAGCCCCTTGGCCGTGAGAGTCGGCGTAACTCGGTGCCGGACTACTCATGAGAGTTGGCTCACATGAGCAATCTCAATGGACCGGCAGCGTTCTCAACCCCATGCGCCACTAGCCTTGGTTGCTGACACAGCAGGAGGGCCCACATGTCGGAGTATTCGCTGAACTTCCCCACAGGTTCACTCGACTTGGTGCAGGTGCCGTCGACCGTAGGTGAAGCCGGGTTAGACGTGTCGGCGCTGCTGAAAGCCACTGGCCATGTGGCGTTGGACACCGGATTCGTCAACACTGCATCGTGCACTTCGGCCATCACTTACATCGATGGTGATGCCGGAATTCTTCGTTACCGCGGCTACCCAATTGAGCAACTTGCAGCTCGCAGCACATTCATTGAAACCTCCTACCTGTTGATTTATGGTGAACTTCCCAGCGCCCAACAACTGTCGGAATTCGAAGAACACATTCGCCGTCACACAATGCTGCACGAGGATCTCAAGCGGTTTTTTGAGGGTTTCCCAAGGGACGCCCACCCGATGGCGGTGCTCTCGAGTGCAGTGAGTGCGCTCTCCACCTTTTACCAAGATTCACTTGATCCATTTGACTCGGCGCAGGTTGAAATCAGCACGGTCAGGCTGCTTGCAAAACTTCCTACGCTTGCTGCGTATGCCTACAAAAAGTCGGTTGGTCAGCCGCTGCTGTATCCCGATAACTCTCTTGGTTTAGTTGAGAACTTCCTTTGGATGACTTTCGGTGTGCCCGCAGAGAAGTATGTGTCAGACCCAGTTCTCACCAAGGCGCTCGACATGCTGTTGATTTTGCATGCAGACCATGAGCAGAACTGCAGCACATCGACTGTGCGCATGGTTGGTTCTTCACATGCAAACATGTTCGCATCGGTGTCGGCTGGCATCAACGCGCTTTTCGGGCCGCTGCACGGAGGGGCAAACCAAGCAGTTCTTGAAATGCTCACCGAAATCCAGCAAGACGGTGGGGATGTGCGCTCCTTCGTCGAGCGTGTTAAGAACAAGGAAGCCGGCGTGCGCCTCATGGGCTTTGGGCACCGGGTTTACAAGAACTACGACCCACGTGCGACGGTCATCAAAAAGGCTGCTCAAGATGTGCTCGAACTCGTTGGCGCAAACGACCCTTTGCTTGACATCGCACTGAAACTCGAGGAAGTGGCGCTCTCAGATGATTACTTCATTGAGCGCAAGCTTTACCCAAATGTGGACTTCTACACCGGGCTCATCTACCGGGCGATGGGTTTCCCCACTCGTATGTTCACTGTGCTGTTCGCGCTTGGGCGCTTGCCAGGTTGGATTGCTCAGTGGCGCGAAATGATTGAAGACCCGAACTCCAAGATTGGTCGTCCGCGCCAGGTTTATGTCGGTGCGCCGGAGCGCGATTACGCGGATATCAACCAACGCAAGTAGCAC
>RGCY01000092.1 GCA_009918865.1 Actinomycetota bacterium | reverse complement strand
GCAGCACGCTCGAACGACTCCGCCTGACCTGCGGCGGAACGCATGCGTTCTTCAGTGGTACGCACTGCGAGCCGAGCATCCACTTCGGCAGTGCGAGCAGTCTCAACCGTCGCTGCAAGGTTGGCGCGATCACTTTCGTCTGGAACTCGTTCCTCTGGCTGCGCTTGTGCCTCATCAAATTGCGATTGCAATGTCACGATGGCCGCAGAGTCTTCATCACGCGCGGTCGCAGCATCTGCCATCGCCTGTGCAAGACGCTGTGCTTCGGCCTGCGCGCTGCGGATGGCGCTTGCATATTCACCAAGCTGCTCAGCAACCGCTGACATCTGGGCATCGGATTCATAAAGTCGGGTGAGTGCGTGGTCAACACGCTCCTGGGCTTCAGCAAGCGATGCTTGTGCGGCAGCGAAGTCAAACTGTGCACGTTCAGCTTGTGCGGTGAACTCTGAGAGATCGGCCGCTGCGGCATCCAACGCTGCCTGCAACTGCAAACGCGATGCGGCTGTGTCACCAGCACTTGCCCACGCAGCGCCGAGAATGTCGCCATCAGGAGTGACCGCGATAAGGGATTCATCTGCCGTGACCACAGCCGCAGCTGAATCAAGAGATGACACCAACACGTACCCGCGCAGCAGATGTGAGAGCGCGGCGATGACGGCGGAATCGCCACTGAGCGCATCGAGAACCCAACTCGTTCCTGTGGGTGCGGTTGGGTAGATCGCGGGAGCGGAACCCAAGACCACCAGAGCCGCACGCCCTGCGGACTTCTCACGCACCGTGCGCATGGCGCCAGCAGCCGCACTGCGACCATTCACAGCAACCGCGTTGGCCAGCGGTCCGAGCGCGGCGGCAACTGCTGCTTCGCTACCCGTGCGCACCTTCACCATGTCAGCCAAAGGACCCAACACGGAACTGAGTGCGTCCGCTGCTTCGAGTAGAGATGCCGCGCCATCGTGTTCCAACGCGGAAGTGAGTGCCTCAACGCGAGCATGTGCCGCGGCGCGACTCTTGTCTGCTGCGGCTACCGCATCGGTTGCGTTGTTCACTCGAGTTTGCGCTTGCTGCAAATCTGCAACTGCTCGGGCATGAGCGGCATCAAGCCCAAGTTCACCTTCACCGAGCCCGGCAATGGTCGATTCCATGTCGCGGAAGGCGTTCTGTGCAGCCGATGCACGTTGCAACGCATCTTGGTGTTGACCCTGCAGACGCCCAATCTCCACTTCGCGAGCTTCGAGGCGCGATTGCGCAGCCGTGACCATGCCAGCAAGCCGTGCGAGATGTTCGCGGCGATCTGCGGCAGAACGCGCGATTCGCTCTGCAGTGGAGTCGTGACTTGCGAGCGCTTCTTCGGCGCTCGCGCGCACCTGCACGGCTCGCGCAAGTGCTGCGCGCTGTTGTTCCACTTCACGAAGTAGTTCATGTTCTTCCGCACGTGACTTGCGGGCGTTGGCATCGAGTTCAGCAGGGTCGCGCACAACCGGCGCATCATCAACTTCATCATCGAGTAGGCGTTGTCGTTCAGCCGCGAGCGCGAGCAGACCAGCTGTGCGTTCTTTCAGACCCGCAAGGTTGAACCACACATCAGAGAGCCGCTGCACTTCCGGCGCGGTCTCAAGGTGTTCGGCTTCGACGGAAGTTTCACGCGCTTGCAACGCTGCAAGTGCTGACTCCACTTCTGTGCGGCGCTGGCGCAAAGCAGTTTCATCAGCAACCTCTCGCTCAAGGAGGTTTTGCATGGAGACCAGGTCGTCCGCGAGCAAGCGAAGGCGTGCGTCACGCGCATCGGCTTGGATGATGGATGCACGCCGCGCGGCTTCGGCTTGTCTTCCAAGGGGCTTGAGTTGGCGACGAATCTCAGTGGTCAGGTCAGTGAGTCGTTGCATATTCGCTTCAGTTGACTCAAGTTTGCGAAGTGCCTTTTCTTTACGCCGGCGGTACTTCAAAACTCCTGCGGCTTCTTCAATCATGCCGCGACGCTCTTCGGCAGACGACCGCAAAATCCCCACTAGTTGGTTCTGCCCGACAATCACGTGCATTTGCCGACCCATACCAGTGTCGGAGAGCAATTCCTGAACATCAAGCAAGCGGCACTGCTCACCATTGATGGCGTACTCACTTGTGCCGTTGCGGAACAAGGTTCGCGAGATGGTGACTTCCGTGAAGTCGATGGGTAGCGAGCCATCAGTGTTGTCGATGGTCAGAGCAACTTCGGCACGACCGAGCGGTGGGCGGCTCGAACTGCCGGAGAAGATGACATCTTGCATTGACGTTCCGCGCAGTGCCTTCGCGGCTTGCTCACCCATCACCCAGGCGATGGCATCAACCACATTGGACTTACCGGAACCGTTAGGGCCGACGACACATGTGACACCCTTTTCGAAGTCAAGACTCGTGCTCGATGCGAAGGACTTAAAGCCCTTGAGCGTGAGTGACTTCAGGAACATGTTGCGCAATCCTGCCAGCCGGGTAGCGCTCGTGTGGCAATGCCACCGGGCGTGCCGCGGCAGTAGCGACGCTCGGCGCGCACCACAGGTGCGTTCTGGGTGCGGTGGCGGTGTGACAGGCGTTGCACTGACACAGGCGAAGCCCTCCGATTGGCGACACGGCTTCGGGTTGTCGCCCTTGAGATGGCTTCGGCAGTGGCAGGATGAAGGCATGCGCGTGCACCTCGGATGTGACCATGCCGGATTCGAATTCAAGGAATTGCTCAAACGGTGGCTGATCGAAGCGGGCCATGAACCCATTGACCACGGCGCCCATGAATATGACGCCGACGACGACTATCCAGCGTTCTGCATTCGTGCAGCCGAAGGTGTGGTGAATGACCAGGCCCAAGAGATTGCGGCTCTCGGCATCGTCATCGGCGGCAGTGGTAACGGCGAACAGATTGCTGCCAACAAGGTTGTCGGCGCGCGGGCTGCACTCGCCTGGAGCGTGGAGACTGCCAAACTCGCGCGTAACCACAACAACGCAAATGTGATGGGTCTTGGCGCGCGGATGCACGATGAAGCCACAGCGCTTGCCATTGTGGACGCTTTCCTTGCCGCACCTTTCGCGGTGGCTCAGGATGCGATTCGCCATGAGCGGCGCATTGCCGCCATCAGCGACTACGAACACACTCACACCATCTGAGCGCGCGCCACAGGCTGGCGCCTATGCGCCAAGGGGTCGCGCTGCTAGTGTCATGACTCCCGATCGACCGCAGCATCGCTGAGGAGCCGAATCGGGAGACGATGTGGCAGCGAAGCCGGTGAGAATCCGGCACTGTCCCGCAACTGTGAGCCCCGTCCAACGGGGTGAGTCAGGTCGCCTGGCACATCGTCGACGAAACCGCCTCGGAGGAAGGCCGGTCCGTCGCGCGGCCCGTGACATGCGGCTGTCGATGAATCGCACTTCCTCCCTCATCTGACATGAGGGAGAACCATGAACAACCCATCACGCCGTTGGCGCAGCATTGCTGGTGCTGCTGCGATGTCTTTGCTCGCAACAGTGCTCGCAGCGTGTGGCGGCGGCATAAAAGTCACATCCGCAAACGAAGTTGTGGTGCCCAAGCAACTTTCACGCATCGTTTCGCTTTCGCCCACTGCCACTGAGTCGCTGTTTGCGATTGGTGCTGGTCGGCAAGTTATCGCGGTGGATTCCCTGAGCACCTATCCCCCAGTTGCACCCGTGAAGAATCTGTCAGCCTTCAACTTGAACATCGAAGCAGTCGCGAAGTACAAGCCCGACCTTGTGGTGTTGTCATTTGACACGACATCAGCCAAGAACGCACTCGACGGATTCAAGAAACTCAACATTCCCGTGCTGCTCCAGCCGGCTGCCAAGGATCTCGCCGAGGTGTATGCGCAAATCGAAGAACTTGGCGCTGTGACTGGTCACAAGGATGGTGCATCGAAAGTCATAAAGAAGATGCGCGCAGACATCGCGGCTGCGCTGAAATCGGCTAACCCTGGCAAGGGCATCAAGATTTTCCACGAAGTTGATTCAACGCTCTACAGTGCAACATCTGACACCTTCATTGGTAGCGTCTACAAAGACTTCGGATTGACCAACATCGCTGACGCAGCGGCCACCGCCGATGCAAAGGGTTACCCACAATTGACGAGTGAGTATGTGGTGAAAGCCAATCCGATGGTTGTGTTCCTAGCTGACACATCCGATGGCACAAGTGCGGACACTGTGGCAATTCGACCGGGCTGGGATGAAGTGCAGGCAGTGCGCATGCGTTCAGTTGTGGCACTGGACTCAGACATTGCATCGCGCTGGGGTCCGCGTGTGGTTGAGCTTTACAAGGCTGTTGCCAAAGCCATTCCAGCGTTGATGTGACATCTGAACCATGACCACCACCATTGCCGCAGAAGCACGCATATCGCGGCGCCGCCACGGCGAACCCCGCGTGTGGGTGTGGACTGCCGTGTGCGCCGCTGCACTGGTGGTGGTGGTCATGGTCGGCTGCGCATTTGGTCCAGCGCAGTTGCCCATGGCGCAGACAATCCGCAGTTTGCTCGGCATGCCGCATGGCCTCACTGGCGTGGACGCCACCGTGCTCACGCAAATTCGCGTGCCGCGTGTTCTGTTAGCCGCTGCCGTTGGTGCCGCGTTGGCAACAAGTGGCGCGGCGTATCAAACAGTGTTCCGCAATCCCTTAGCCGACCCATATCTGTTGGGTGTTGCCGCTGGTGCTGGATTCGGCGTGACTGTGGCTATCGCTTTGCGTGCAGCGCAAACATCACCATCGCTGCCGCTTTTTGCATTCGTCGGTGCGGTGGTTGCGGTCGCGGTCACGTTGACCTTGGGAGGTCGGCTTGGGCATGACCCCGTGAGCACTGTGCTCGCTGGCGTGGCAGTCGCGTCGTTCGCAACTGCGTTGCAGACCTACCTGCAGCAGCGCAACAGCAATGTGTTGCGACCGGTCTATTCATGGATTCTCGGTCAACTCACAACGGTGGGCTGGGACAGTTTGCGGATGGTTGGCGGCTACATCGCCGTTGCGGTCGGCGCTCTTATTGCGCTTGGTCGGCGGATGGATGCGCTTTTGCTTAATGATGACGAAGCGGTATCGCTGGGAGTGCACCCACGACGCATGCGCATCATGACCATT
>RGCY01000091.1 GCA_009918865.1 Actinomycetota bacterium | reverse complement strand
CCCGCATTGATGCAGCACTCGCCGCTGAGCAACTCGCACGAGCAACCGCAACTCAGGCGGCCGCAACGCACACGTCGTTGAAGGAAACGCCTGCGGCCGCAGCGCCTGTAGACGCAACACCTGCGGCCACGGCATCAGATACCTCCGCGCTAGCACCGGTGTCGTCGCTACCAACAACGAGCGCCACACCAAACTTGGCGGCATCAGTAAGCCGTTTTCCACGCTCCAAGACATTATTCGCAACAGCCGCATCAATTGCCGCACTTGCTCTGCTCATTGGTCGCCCGTGGATTCATCCCACAGACACTGTGACTGCAACCGGACCCACCACCAGCGCATCTGACTCAACACCACAGCAACGCGCAGTCAGCGCAGCCCCACGCGAAACACTCGTGCAGGTCTCTCGTCACTCGTATCACCGCTCTTCACTAGCCCAAGACGCACTCGCATTCATGTCCGGCCAAGGTTCGGGTAATGCCGTGAATGCATCGGCTGCACCGAAGGAGTGGCAACCGGTCACAGAGTGCGTCAAGCGCACACTCTCCGTGCTCGGTGCGAGCCTGACATCCAAGGTGGATTTGGGCTGGCTCGATGGCAAGCCCAGCGCCATCGTCGTCATCTCCGACACCATGGCCACGAACCCGGCAACCCAAGTGCGCGTGCTGCAGGAAACTAAAGGCAAGTGCAGCATCGCAGCGAGCACTGCACTGACTCCCTGAGGCGTTGAATCAAAGGTCACCACAGGACACTTGGCTAGGAACGCACTGATTGCGCTGTCAGGCATCGCGCGCAGGCATCCTGCGCAGACTTCGCGCACCAGTGCAACGCTGAAGCCTCCACATCTGCCGCCACCACAGTTTCGGATGCCCCCCTGTGACAGGCTTATGCCGTGACTGACGCATCTGCCGCAACCTCTGCGATTCCCGGCTCCCCAGGCACCACTGACATTCACGATGTGGTTGTGATTGGTAGTGGTCCTGCCGGCTACACCGCTGCTATCTATCTCGCACGAGCACAACTGAAACCCGTTGTGTTTGAAGGCGCAGTGACCGCCGGTGGCGCACTGATGAACACCACGGAAGTTGAGAACTTCCCTGGATTTGTGGACGGCATCATGGGTCCAGAGTTGATGCAGAACATGCGCGCCCAGGCCGAACGATTCGGCACAATGTTTGTCACCGACGATGTCACTGACCTTGACATCTCCAGCGACATTCGCACCATCACCACCGGTTCTTCCGGAACTTTCAAAGCACGCTCAGTTGTGCTCGCGATGGGTTCGGGCTACCGCGAACTTGGCCTGCCCAACGAGAAAGCCCTGTCTGGTCGTGGTGTTTCTTGGTGCGCAACGTGTGATGGTTTCTTCTTCCGTGGCAAGACCATCGCGGTGGTGGGTGGTGGCGACTCTGCAATGGAGGAAGCAACCTTCCTCACGCGTTTCGCGGAGAAGGTGTATGTGATTCACCGCCGCGACCACCTGCGCGCGAGCCGCATCATGATTGAACGCGCAGAAAATGACCCAAAGATTGAGTTCGTGTGGAACTCTGCTGTGACTGAACTGCTCGGCGAGGCATCGCTGCAGTCAGTGCAGTTAACGGACACCGTGAATGGCTCAACTCGCGACCTGCCACTTGACGGCTTGTTCATTGCAATAGGTCACGACCCGCGTAGTGAACTTGTCCGCACCACCGTTGACTGCGATGACGCTGGTTATGTGTTGACCAAACACGGCACCCTCACCAGCGTGGACGGGGTCTTCGCTTGCGGTGACTTGGTGGACCACACCTACCGCCAAGCAATCACCGCGGCCGGGTCCGGCTGTGCCGCTGCACTTGATGCGGAGCGCTGGCTCGCTGCGCGTTAGCTTTCAGTCAGAAAACGCCCGCCATCCGCTCACCGGGCAAGTTCGCAAGCAGCCGCAGCACAAGGTCTCGGTCGCTGGCATTGCGCTTCGCGATAACCGTCTCGTCGCCATCCAATTGCGCGAGGAAGGCGTAGTGATTCCTGATGGTCTCGTTCAACGAATCGACCTCTGGGACTTTGCGCGCCAATGCGCCCACATCCTCCCGATAAAACCATCAATTGCTTCGCAGATGAACTGAGTGACCAAAGCGGCAGATGTTCCGACCTCGCTTACTGCGAAATCCAAATCCGTCGAGAACCGCCCTGCATTTCCTGCGTAGAACTTGCGCAAGGCTGTGCCACCTTTGAAAACCAGGGATTCACTGATGCCTTGACTATGCAACTGGCGAAGTACAAGGTCTTGAGCGATGTCCATGAGTCCTAATTCCAATGCCCCACGGCTGCTCAGATGCGCCACATGTCGGTGAACAGCAGCAGCACTGAGATTGCTCAAGACGCGCCTAACTAGCTAGCGATACAAACGACGATGGGTGTTTCGGGAGGACGCTGTCCCGAATATGCCAGGTTGAATCGAAGCGATATTTCTCCCCACGCTTTCCAAAATCGACTCGACCATGGATGTACGCTGAACATTCAGAAGCAATGTCTGGACGCAGGCGTTGAACGAGGTAGCCCAATCGGACTGCGATTGCGGAGTGCCTGCCTTCAAGTTCTTCTTTGATGAGTTCCAAGCTCACGGCTTCGGTGAGTTCTGGAAGCCATTCGAAAGCGCTCGCCCACGAACGCACATCGCGCGGACTCTGCGCCATGTGCACCAAAATGCTCTCAGGGGCCAATACGGGAACCCCTCGAAGTTGCTGTGGTCCTAGTCGCGGAGTGAAACTACTTAGTCTGAGTTCCGACTCAATCTCTTTCGCTACAGATACGCGCGAAACCGATTTGGGTGTGGCAACCTCCAATCTTGTTGGCAGGCGATCCGCGAAATTGTGCATCCATGCCGCGCTCTGAAAGGTGACCGCGGCTCGCAATTCGTGCCGCTTCGCAAGTAGTGACTGCAGTGGCAGTGTCACGTCACCACGACTAATCGCACCTCCGCGCTCCATCGGACAAAACTCATAAACACCTGGCTGGCCGGTAGCTAGCAACCAGCCATTGCTCTTGAGTCGTGCCGCCACGACTTTGCCTGCGCTCCTGACGCCCAAGTCATCACATAGGGATTGCAGTTGTGCCAGCGTGATGAGATGCGCATCTTCTAGCTGAAGTCTCTGAACTATCTGGGCGAGGGTACGGCTCAAAGCGCGCGATCGAGGTTTCAAGCTTGCGAGCGTTTCCTCAGACACAACTCACCTCCGCTGCTGAAAGCACCCAAACCAAAAGTGGGGACAATTATCATACTTAGGTTACAGAATATGCAACTTATTTGCGATATTCGTCCCTAGCGGCCCTAGTAGTCGCCAAACCAATGGTTAAACGGTTGTGGCAAGCCGGCACACTCCAAAGTGCCACCAACGCTGGGGAACCAGGTCAATTCCTGATTCTCGTGTGTGGTTCCAGGAGCAGCACTTCGGCTAGCAATCGCCGGCACCCGTGCCAAGACGGCTGCCGCTCCCACTGGCTGGCACTTTGCCCAAGTCACGATGTCACCAGTTGCGTCGTACGGAAAAGTCTCCGGTAACCCAACTTCCAAGAGTCCTTCGTCACTCACGGCATCAACCGCGTTAGCGGGTGGAACATTGACAGTCACAAGTACCGGCAGGCCCGCTGGGTCTAAGTCGTCAAAACTGAAAGGCATCCCCGCGAGAGTGCGAGTTCGCAACATGTTGCGTGCATTGAGCCGAGCGGTGGAGATGTCACAATTGAAGTAGAGCGCGCCGTTGGTGCCCGGTGCATTCCAGCGTCCGCCACGCCTAAGTGAATATGTTGCATCAAGCGGGTTGTCCCAGTCCGGGTCGGCGACGCGGTAGTGCGCGCCTGCTGTCTGCACAATCTTCATCTCATCATCGTCATCGAATGGTCATGCAGCCGCGGACCAGTCGAAGGCCTCTTCAAACACTGCTCGAGTGCTGGCCGGATCATCGGCCAAAGCATGAAGCAGTGTCTTGCCGCCAAGTCGCTCGGCAGGTTGACGGGCCACCAACGGAAGTCGACCCGGTTTGAGTTTGCGAGCCAGCAAATCAACAGTGGCGACGATGTCTGCCACTGCAGTCATGCGTGCCGCCGGCACTCCATGTGTCCACCACTGTGCAACTGCCTGCCTCGACACTGCAAAAAGCAACGCGACTTCGATATCGGTCAAATCGAGTGCTTCTTTGACGCGCAGCAGCGGGTCGCGTTGCTGCGCTAAAGCCGAGGCAACTGCCGCCTCAAACTCGGCCAAAGGCAAGTGTTCCGCGAAAGGAGAAAGGCCGACTGGCACACCGGTCACTGACCGCCCAGTGGATTCAATCAACGCAACTGTTGTTGCCGCAGCACAGCCGACGCCAACTCCGTAGTCCACAACCCAACCTGTGAACAACGCATGTGCACCACGCGTCACAGCCAACCCTTGTGCCAATGAGGAAACAGGTGCACCAGCAAGCGCACCGACTTTCCCACTCTGATTCTGAGCAACTCGCGATAGCACCCGAACCATGTGTGTCGTTGCAGGTCGCGGCGCCAGCAAAAGTTGCTCACCGATTAGCTCAAGTTCGTGCACGTCACCAGATGCTTGTGACACCCAACCCACGAGCTCACTTACTGCGAGACTGTGGGACCGGGTCATGGCGCCAGCCTAGACCAACATGCAAGCACAATGCAAGTAGTAGAGCAACCTCAAAAGTCGCCCCTCTGATTCGCCTTCCGCGCCTGCCCGCCGCTTTGATTCCCCGTCTGCCTAGGCTTGGGGCGTAACCGGGCGGTAGCAGATACGGCTCGAGTCACAAAGAATCGCAACCACCAAGGAGGCCACCATGGGCGCCAACACCAAGACCACCACCGACGCCTCATTTGCATCTGATGTCATCGAAGCGAGCAAGACCGCTCCGGTGCTCGTGGACTTCTGGGCTGAGTGGTGTGGGCCGTGCCGTCAGGTTGCTCCAATTCTTGATGAAATCGCCGATGAGTACGCCGGCAAGCTCACCATCACCAAGATGAACACCGACGAAAACATGGCCACGCCAAGTTCCTTCGGCATCCGTTCCATCCCCACCATGATTGTGTTCAAGGATGGCGAGCCGGTGAAGCAGATTGTGGGCGCAAGGTCGAAGCCGGCGTTACTCGCTGACATCGCTGAA
>RGCY01000010.1 GCA_009918865.1 Actinomycetota bacterium | reverse complement strand
TCTTCAGCGGAGCGTTCTACTCCCTCGACATCTACCCCACGCCGCTGCGGCTCATCATGCAAGCCCTGCCACTGCATCAAGGTGTGGAATTAATCCGCGGCATCATGCTGGGGAACTTCTCATGGGCACTGCTCGGGCATGTGGCTTATTTCACCGTGATGGCTGTTGGGGGCGTCACCTTTGCCACGAAACGGATGAACGCACTCTTCATGCGCTGAGCGTGGGGGCGACGGATATCTCAGAGTTTTGCCTTGCACATCCATGTTCTTTAGGTGAGTGATCTCTTATCGCGTCAAAGGTCCACAGCTGTTTAGACGATACGAAGTGCTCTGGGCTGAGTCGCCGTGACAATGGAATAGACGCGAATTCGCAGGTTCACCCTAATCAACCCAACAGGCGTCGACCTTCGTTACCGCGTTGCATGAACTCAATCATGGCGGCGGTGTCGCCACTTTCCAGAGCCGTGGCCACATCGAGCAGCTCCTTTGCCAAAGCTCGAAGGTGCGGTGCGACTTCCGCTGAGTTGAGCATCAAGATTTCTTGCCACAACTGAGCATTGGATGCAGCAATTCGTGTGACATCTCGCAATGCCGGCCCACTCAACGCGACCTGGTCGGCATCAAGTTTCAGAAGTTGACCAGCGACTGCCGAAGACACAACTTGCACGGCATGTGACGTGAGAGCCAGCACTCGGTCGTGTTCTGCAGCGCTCATCTGCAAGGGAATAGCACCGCACCAACGCACAACTCTGTGCACCCACTGCACTGCATCGCCATCACTTTCAGAATTTGGGACAATCGCCCATGGCTTGCCGATGAACAAGTCAGCATTTGCCGATTCTGGGCCAGTGCCGGTGCCGCCTGCGAGTGGATGACTCCCCACAAAGCGTGCAGCACCCGGCTTTCCTGCAAGAGCGGATGCCACAGCACTCTTGACTGATGTCACATCTGTGATGACGGCAGTGGGGCACATCGCATGGGCGGCCTGCACCACTTCCGCAACAGCGCTGGGTGGCGTGGCCACGACAACCACATCAACTCGCTGCCCACGCCACGGCGTCACCACATTTTCCTTGACCAGCAAGTCCATGTGTTCTGGGTTTGTGTCACTCACGAAAATCGTGCACCCCTGCTGCGACAAAGCTTTCGCGACCGACGCTCCAATCAACCCACAGCCAACGATTGCCACACTCGACGCTGTTGCGTGGCTGCCTGTTACGTCACCGGATGCTTCGTCGCTGGCTGATCGGTGCACGGGCGTAGATGTGTCAGCCATGCGGGAGGTCTGCTCTCAACGCGTCGGTGCCACGCAGGTAGATGTGTTTCACCTGGGAGCGTGGGGTTTCGCTGTGTGCGTGCAACAAAATTCGCACAACTCGCGGCATCGCGCCTGCAACATCAATTTCACTTGCACACAGCAACGGAATATCTGTTAGACCCGCGCGACGCACTGCAGCGGCTGGAAATGCACACCGCAAATCCGGAGTGTTGGTGAGGAACATGCTGATGACATCTTCATTGCTGATGTGATTGCTCTCAAGCATTTCGGTCACAAGTTCTGCAACCGCCTCGTTCATCTCGTCTGCATCATCAGCTGTCAACGCTGTGGCGCCACGAAATCCTCGAATCATGTGCGCTCCTTCAATCAATGTGCGGCACCAACGTCGCGTGAAAGGCGTCGTCTGTGGACAAACATCGCGGCTTTCGTGGAAAACCTGTGGACACGATAGTGGATAACTTGTGGATGAAAAAATCCTTGAAAATGTTGGGATTTGGGGCTTTACAAGAGTTCGTGACATGTATTACAAATCTCCCACGGCGCCAGTAATGGCGACGGGCAGGGGAAACATCCCAGCCGGACTCGCAAGAGACCGGGACGCGGACGACAACGCGGGCGGATGGGGAAACTGCCAGATTGAGGCACGTGGATCGGCCCCGCAAGGAGCCAGACCGGAAGTCGAACCGGGAAGGTTGGGAAACCAGCCGGTCAACTCGCCACAATCACGAGAGACCCGCGGACTCATACTCCGCGGGTCTCTCTCTTTATCCTGCCACTGCATCTCGTGTCAGCCTCGGATTCATGCCGCGACACACAGAGCGGTCGCAGCGGCCATTGTCACAACGACTGTCTGACAGCGGTGCAAGGATGGGGCTCACAACAGAGCAGGAGGGGTCATGGCGAGCGGAGCAGGCACAGGCGGCCCAGGTGACGACGGCTCTGATCCGCGCGATGGCATGAACGATCCGCTTCCCGAAGGCTTTGACCCATCATCTGTCAACCTTGAAGATGCCAGCGAAGACCTGCTTTGGAAAGTGCTTCCCCACACTGAAGGAAGTCGCCGCGCGGAAACCTTGTACGTCTTGGGTTCTCGGCTTGCCCGGAATGAGCGTTGGGAGCAGGCCGTTGTCTGCGCTGAAGAGTCTGTCTCCGAGTGGGAAAACGCCGGGAACTCCAGCGGATTAGTCCACGGGCTGTTGGCGGCAGCCACATGCCGCAGCCAACTTGAAGACCACGGCGCCGCAATCGGGCACTACCTCCGTGGCATCGAACTCCTTGAAACATATGGACCAGAGTCCGAACTCGCGGAAGCGCTAGGTCGACTCGGTGGGGTTTACATCGACGCCGAACAACTTTCAGACGCGCTTGATTGTCTGCGCCGCTCACTCGGCCTCATCGAGCAATGGGACCTACCTGCTGAAACTGGCGCGCTACATCAACGCATTGCACATGTCTTGCACCGACTCGACCATTCATCACAAGAAGTGCTCGATGAACTGCTTGCCGCGCGGTCGGATTTCGCGTTGGCGAAGGACCTTGGTCAGGTCATGGATGCAAACGACCAACTTGCTCGTCATTTCGACGCCCAGGGTGATTTCGAAACCGCGGCGATTTACCTCGAAGAGAACTTGCATCTCGCCAAATCGATTGGACGTTCGGAAGCACTTGGAGTGGCGCACTACCGCTACGCCGGCGCATTGCGTCTCAGCGATCGGTATGACGAAGCGTTCGCTCACATCGAATCCGCGCGCGGACACCTTCGTGACGCTGGCGACCATGAACGCATGCTGTGGTGCGATCTCGAACAAGTGTGGTGCCTACAACGCGCTGGTCGTACTCGCGAGGCCATTGAGCTTCTCGAAACGCTGTGGGTGGCGGTGCGCATTGTGGGTTCATCTCATGAAGTTCACGCCGTCATTAACGACCTCTACCCAGATGCGATTGCACGCGGAGATGTTGACATCCGTGAACGGCTGTGTCGCCAGGCGCGCGCTTGGGGCGAAGAACATGACGATGAAGCGCTCGTCGATAGATACACAATCGAACTTGGTCTGGTGCACCTTGATGCTGGGCGCCACGACGACGCGGAATCGCTCTTGGAACACAGCAGCGAAAAAGATGGTCACCAACCTGCATTCCGCACAGTTGAAACCGATGCACTCCTTCAAAGTGGGCTCGCCGAATTGTCGTTGCACCGCGGCGACGCAGCGAGCGCCGCGATGGCTTTGGCTGGAGTGTCAACAGATTCCCCTATCTCTGCACATGTGCTCGCACGCATTCATCGCACTCGCGGACTCATCAACGAAGCGCTGGTCAAGGGCAGTGGGGTTGCTGATCTCGCCATGGCTGCGCAGATTTGGACCAACCTTGGGTGGCGCCACGAAGTTGCAGCCACACTGGCGCAACTCACCGGCAAAGATTCGGCTGCTGAGTAGGTTCGCCCACAGGACAGGCAGCGCTAAGTGCTGGTCATTTGCGTGGCTGCGAGCGCCGCGCTAAGTCACTGCTGAGTCGGCGGTCCCACTGGTGCACCTTCGCCGCGATACCTGCGAGAGTTGTCCGTGTAAATTCACACTGTCGGCTCCGTAGCTCAGGGGATAGAGCAGTGGTTTCCTAAACCATGTGCCGCAGGTTCGATTCCTGCCGGGGCCACCAACTCACTAAGACGCGAGCGTGTCAAGCGGCGTGACCTTGGGTAGCCCACCCGCTCGTTCTGCCGCAATGTCACGAGCCGTCTGCAGCGCTAACCATGCTCGTGCTGTGCCGACCCCCGCTGCCTCAAGTCGCAGTGCGAGATTTGCAGAGATGCTGGAATGTTCGTTGACAACGCGACTGAGTGTGACGCGGGATACACCAAGTCGCTTCGCAGTCTCTGCGACAGACAAACCAAGTTCGCGAATCACATCCTCACGCAAAATCGCACCAGGATGCACGGGGTTTTTCATGCTTACCTCCTTCATCAGTGATAATCCTGATAGTCGACAAGTTCCACATCAGAGTCAATGAATCTGAATGTCACTCGCCAATTCCCGTTCACCCAAATCGCCCAGTGCCCACGGAGCCTGCCCCGGAGTTCATGGGTTCGAAATCCTGGGATTTCCAAGTCGAGTGGACTTTGTGCGACATCTAGAGCCGAGAGGATTCTGCGCAGTTTGGGGGCGTGCGCCGCCTGCACACCTTTGGTTGAGTCCCTTTCGTAAAGATCCTGGAGTCCTTTGTGTCGAAAGCTCACGATCACGAAAAGAGTGTATCGCTAAGCGATACACTAGGGCACCGCCGCCACACATCAAGACTGGCTCTTCCAATGTCATGCCGACTGGGCCGCCAACTAGGCAATGTCTGACCGGCAGAGCATGCTTGCGCCATGGAATCCGCACTGGTTTTGCTCGCATTCATCATCGGTGGCGCAGCCGGTTGGCTCATCGGCCGCCGCACTGGCACAACGACCCCTACTGACACCACCGGACTAGTACCCGCCATCGACCTCGCGCATGCCCAAGGGCGGGTGGAGACCTTAGACGCCCAAGTCGAGGGGCTTAACGCACAGATTGCTGAGTTGCGCAACAACCAACTTGCTGCGGAGCGCGTGGATGCGTTGTTCAAACCTTTGCAACAGCAAGTTGAAACGATGTCGCAGCAGTCATCACGCGCGGCCGCAGATCGTGCACAAGCCGATGAAGAACTACGGCAACGCATCGACCAACTCAGGGAGGGAACGGACAAACTCACTTCCACAACACAAGCCATTTCTGCGGTCATGACCAACAGCCAAGTGCGTGGTCAGTGGGGCGAGATGCAACTTGAGCGGATTCTCGAGTTTGCTGGGCTCGTAGAAAATGTTCATTACACGCTGCAGTCGACAACCAATGATGGAAGTGGCCGCCCCGACTGTGTCCTACTGCTGCCCAACGGCGGTCGTATCATCATTGACTCAAAGTTCCCACTTACTGATTACATGGCAGCGCAGCAAGAGACCGAACCGTCTCGCATTGATGAGTTGCTCCGGGCTCATGCAAAAACACTGCTTGACCACTGCAAAGCGTTGGCAAAGCGCGACTACGCCAAAGACGCTGACACAGTTGAATTCGTGCTTGCCTTTCTGCCTGTTGAAGTTCTGCTTTCCAGCGCACTCACAACAAACCCAGCATTGCTGGAAGACATTTACAAACTCAAAGTTGGAGTTGCGACTCCGGTCACGTTGATGCCGTTACTTAAGACATTGCATCACACATGGCAGAAGCATGAGTTCGCCAAGAACGCGCTCAAGATTCAGGATGAAGGCAGCAAAATGCTTGAGCGGCTTGTGCGCCTTGGCACGCTCATCGCCAAAGTCGGTTCGGGGCTTAAAACCACCGTGAACTCCTTCAACGAAATGGTGGGCAGTTTCGACCAGCGAGTTGTGCCTGCGGCACGAGAGATGCGCACGCTTGGTCTGACTGCAGCAAGCGACATGGCTGAAGTTGGACCAGTGGATACCCAGGTGCGAGAAGTTCGCTCTCCGCAGGTGTTGGAGTTCCCTACTCAACCCGAGTCGGAAGAAGGGAACTCATCTCAGTCGCAGGGGTAGGTCGCGAGTTCGGCTTGAAACTCTGACAAATCGGTCATCCCGACCTAGCCGGCAGGGCGCTACTCCGGGAGACTTGCCTAGGGGGTTGGGTCAGTTTCTTCCACACATCCGGGTCACGGCTCGGACAGGGCAAAGGGAGCCGATGTGGCGCACCTACACGTTGTCGGCGACACATTGACGTTGCTGCTCAGCCGCGCTGAGAAACTCCAAACACTGCACTCTGATATCGAAGTGCCGCTGGCGCATGTCGTCGCAGTAGATCCTGCACATGACCTATGGCCGCATCTGCGCGGCATCCGAGCTCCCGGCACTGGTATTCCTCGCGTGCTCCTGCTGGGCACTCTGCGGTTCAAAAACGGACGGGATTTCTGCATTGCCTACCACGGCAAGCCTGGAGTGATTGTTCGGTTGCGCGATGAGAAATATGAACGACTTCTCATCGCAACGGAATCCTTCGATGCAGCGGTGGCACTAGCCAGCGAAGTAGACCAAGCCAAGGCGTAAGCCATCACAATCATCCGAACTGGAGTCCGCCAGGACATTCACGCATGCAGATATGGTCGACATGGCCACGGCTCGGCCTGTGACGTCTACGGTCGCGAACCAAGCAGCCACCACGCACACTCGACTCACCGCTCGCACGCGACTCCATCTGAGTCGCCGTCGCGGTACCACGAATATTCAGCATCTTTGCCGCTCACATACGGCCCATAGCCAGCGGCGAGAGCGGCTTTGCATGAGCGAAAGCGTGGATCAAGACCACCTGCACTGGGTGAGCCATGTGCAGTTGATGATGAGCCAGATGCTGCGCTGGACCCGGACGAAACCGGCGTGGCAAAGCCAGTGGCAAGCGTGGGTAGCGGTCCTGGCGTTGGCAACTTTTGTTTGGGGCATCTAGACAGCACCTGCAGCATCGTGCGCCGTTCGGCCGTGGTGACCGAAAGCCGGTATTTGCGCTTGACTTCAACTTGTCTTGCAACGTACGCGCACCAGTAGGAACGTGATGGGGGTAGCCATTGCGATGCATCAGCATCACCTTTTTGCCGATTGACAGACGAACCAACCGCTAACAGGTTCACACGGTCATTCGCTAGCGCAACCCGCTTTGCAAACGGCCAGCGCCCTGCTCCACTAGCCCAAGCGTTAGACAACGCGACCACATGATCAATGTCCACTTCACTTGCGCCGCCTCTGACGAAAAACACGGTGTCTCCGGTGTAAGGATCGGTGAGCGTGCCGCTGTTCACACGACATACCCCAGAAAGTGTGATGCCGCGCAAATCTCTCCTCAGGATGTCGTCGCGTGTGCCACAACTATTGCGATCGGTGTCTGTCCAACCGACGCCGAATTGGGCTCTTGAGTAGCCGGTATGTGGAGCGGGTGAACGCACAGGCAATGCCGCTGCGGCGCGGTAAGCAGCGGATTTCGGAGCGGGCTTTCTTGCATCTGCGGCGTGAGCCGCACCAGGGGTTGTAAGGGCAGCAGCAAGAAAAGCGCTAAAAACGCTTGCGAGCAAGGATCGCTGCGCTCGCGAAACTTTCATCGTCGCCCCCCACACTTCACGGCTTAGACCAGTTTTAGCCGAGTCTTAGCCCAGGTCAACAGCAAGATACTGCGGTTCGAGAAACTCGTGAATGCCGTGGAAACCACCCTCACGCCCTAATCCCGACTGTTTCATCCCGCCAAATGGTGCTGCTGGGTCAGACGCAACCCCACGGTTTACCGCCACCATTCCCGATTCCATCTGTCGGCCAACTCGGATACCTTCCCCGGCGTTGGCTGCGTAGACATAGGAAATCAAGCCATACTCAGTGTCGTTTGCATATGCCACAGCCTCTTCGGTTGAAGCAACTGTGACAATGGGCGCAACCGGACCGAAAATTTCTTCAGTCGTGAGCACTGAACCCTGTTGCACACCTGTGACAACCATCGGACTCACAAACGCACCAGATGTCGGCACGGCGGCAGTGTGCTGCACTGTCACTCCTGCACTAGTGGCAGACTCAACAAGCGCAACAATTTTGTCGCGCTCTTTCTCACTCACCATTGCGCCGAGATCATTGCTCTGTTCGATGCCTGGACCAACGTTCAACGCCGACAATGCCTCAGCGAACTGCGCGGTGAAGTCTTGAGCTAATGACTCGTGCACATAAAAGCGATTCGCCGCCGTGCAGGCAGCACCGCCGTTGCGCATCTTTGCAATCATCGCCCCTGCCACTGCTGCCTGAACATCGGCGCCTTCCAACACCAAGAACGGCGCGTTCCCACCCAACTCCATTGATGTGCGCAGCACTCTGTCTGCACTTTGTCGCAGCAGCATCTGCCCCACGAATGTGGACCCGGTGAACGACAGTGTTCGAACCCGCGGATCTTGCAGCATTGGCCCGATGACCGCACTCGATGTGGACGTGGTGACCACATTGACAACACCTGCTGGCACTCCAGCACGTTGCAACACGTCCGCAATCCACAATGCGGTCAGCGGAGTTTCCGCCGCTGGCTTGAGAACCACAGTGCAACCTGCAGCAAGTGCCGGACCGATTTTTCGCGTTGCCATTGCGGCAGGAAAGTTCCACGGCGTGATGCACACCGCAACCCCGATGGGTTTGTGGTCCGTGATGATGGTCTTGTCTCCAGCAGGAGCGCCTCTGAAGTCACCTGCAATTCGGGACGCTTCTTCTGAGAACCATCGGAAAAATTCTGCGGCATACATCGTCTCGGCCATCGCATCGCGCCAGGCCTTACCGTTTTCAAGCACAATCAGGCGAGCACAGGTCTCTGCGTCAGCAACCATGATGTCGAATGCTCGCCGCAAAATCTCAGCGCGTTGCCGCGGTGCGGTGGCCGCCCACGGACCGAACGCTGAGTGCGCGGCATCCACGGCTGCACGCCCAGAGTCCACGTTGCCGTCAGCGACTTCAGCGAGCACCGTGCCGGTAGCCGGGTCAAAGACCGGAAATCTGCTGCCGGAGCTCATCCACTCGCCAGCGATAAAGAGGTCATGTCGCATGTTGCCCATGCCCTCATTCAACACCTCTCATGGGATTAGGCAGTACCCTCACTCGCCATGAGCACCTCACATTCAGCCGTCTTCACTCCCACTCTGCTGTTGGCCGACCGGTTGCCCCGGGCGCTGCGACACGATGTCACCGTGGTGGCTCTGGGTGCCGCGCTCGTCGGCCTCTTTGCTCAGGTTGATTGGCACGTCAAGGGTTGGCCCGTGCCGTTTACTGGGCAGACATTGGCTGTTTTGCTCGTTGCTGCCGCTGCCGGCAGTGTGCGTGCGGCGCTTTCGATGACGCTGTACGCAGCGGCTGGAATTGCTGGGGTTCCGTGGCTGGCCGGTGGTGCCAAGGGCTGGCCGGCTTACACCTTTGGCTACCTCGTTGGATTCATTGCCGCCGCCGCCCTTGTTGGGTGGCTTGCGCAACGCGGTTGGACTTCGACTGGTCTGCGCACACTTATCGCCATGGGTGCAGGAACGTTGGTTATTTATGCCTTTGGCGTGCCGTGGTTGATGCAAGCGATGCATTCATCGTTTGGAACTGCTCTCGCTACAGGTGCAACGCCATTTCTTGTCACCGACACCATCAAGGTACTGATTGCGGCTGCAGTGCTACCCGATGCAACGCGCTGGTTAAGCAACCGAGCCTAAACTCGCAGACCGCTAAGACTTCAGACACAAAACTGAAACCTCAGCCGCCGCAGTTAAACCCGTAGCGCCCAGATTCCCGCCGCAGCAAGTGGCGATAGCGTTGATTGTGCGCCATCAACGGACACCACAACAGATTCCCCATCCGGTGCTAGACCAATTTCTCGACCGGGCAACAGCCCAAGGTGAATCACACTCGCGCACGCTTGTTCATCGTGCTGCACGAATTCAGCGATGCGCACCACTCTCGCAGTTCGCACACCTGCAGCCGCGAGACTGCGGATGCTGACGCCACTAGCTTCTGCAGCAGTGTCGGCTGGATTACCTGTGAGCACATCAATGCCTGGAATTGGATTTCCAAATGGTGACAGCCAGGGACCATCTAGCATTTCGAGTAAGCGGCGTTCCACAGTGTCACTAATGACATGTTCCCAACGACAAGCCTCTTCGTGCACATCAGCAAGATCGAGACCCAACACATCGGTGAGAAGTCGTTCGGCAAGTCGATGCTTTCGCATAACTGCAACCGCAATCTGGTAGCCCTGTTCTGTGAGCTCAAGGTGACGATCATCGGCCGCGACCGTAAGCAGACCATCGCGCTCGAGCCGCGCGACTGTCTGCGAGACCGTTGGGTTGCTCTGCTCCAAGCGCTCTGCAATGCGCGCACGCATAGGCACAACACCGTCTTCTAGCAACTCGTAGATTGTCCGCAGATACATCTCGGCGGTGTCGATGAGGTCGTGGCTCACAAGCCCTAATTGTGGTCACTGCCATGGCAGGTGCGTGCTCCGGTGGGGCAGAAGTGGCGGCTGCCCAAGTTCAGTGAAGCGCACGGTGAGTGGGGCTAAGCGCCCAAGCGGCACGTCCCTCCACATCGGGCTACGGTGCGCTGGTGTCTTCGGTGATGTGGTTCAGGCGTGACCTGCGGCTTCAAGACCACCCGGCTTTGCTCGAAGCAGCCAATTCCGCCGAAGGGTCTGGTGTTGTGGGGCTGTTCGTGATTGACCCCGAATTCTTTGAGCCGGCTGGCACGGTGATGCGGGCGTACCAACTTGATGCGTTGGCGGCACTCAATGAATCCATGCATGGCAATCTCTATATCCGCATTGGCGATCCGAGAGTTGTAGTTCCAGAAGTCGCAACGCGAGTCGGGGCAACATCTGTGCACATCAGTGCCGATTTCGAGCCTGCCGGGCACACACGCGATATTCACATTGAGCAATTACTGGGCAAAGCAGGTGTCTCACTTGTGCGCACTGGCAGCCCCTACGCCGTCGCCCCCGGACGCGTACTCAAAGACGACGGTACCGCCTATCGCGTCTACACACCTTTCTACAAGGCGTGGTTGCGTCATGGTTGGCGCGCACCAGCAGGAAGCAGTGAACCCATTACTTGGCTCAAACCTGATTCTGGTGATGTGATGCCTGCCAGACCAGACCTTGATGGCACGCTGTTACCTGCAGCCGGTGAACTTGCGGCACAGGCTCGGTGGCAGGAATTCATCGCAGCCGGTCTCGCCGATTACGCCGACATGCGTGACCGACCAGACATTGACGGCACATCACAATTGTCTGGGTATCTTCGCTTTGGGGAAATTCATCCACGCACCCTGCTCGCGGATTTGGGTGACGAGCGCGGGCACGAAGTGTTCCGCAAAGAAATTGCATGGCGTGAGTTTTACGCAGATGTGCTGTGGCATAACCCGCGCACCGAAACGGAATATCTTGACTTGCGCTTTTCGCAGATGCGCTACGACACAGGTCCGGTTGCGGATAGTCGTTGGCAAGCATGGTGTGAAGGCCGCACGGGGTATCCCATTGTTGATGCGGGCATGCGACAACTGTTGCGCGAAGGTTGGATGCACAACCGAGTGCGCATGATTACTGCATCATTTCTCATCAAAGACTTGCACTTGGAGTGGACTCAAGGTGCGCAATGGTTCATGCAACATCTGCGCGATGCTGATGTTGCAAGCAACCAACATGGGTGGCAATGGACCGCTGGTTGCGGCACCGATGCCGCGCCCTATTTCCGCGTTTTTAATCCTGTGACGCAAGGTTTGAAGTTTGATGTCAATGGTGACTATGTTCGTGCCTACGTGCCCGAACTTGCACATCTTGTAGGTGCGGCAGTGCATGAACCTTGGAAATCTGATGTTGGCTACCTGCACGGCTACCCCGAGCGCATCGTTGATCATGCGGCCGAACGAGATGAGGCCCTGGCGCGTTATGAACAGGTGCGCGGGCCTTATCAAGCCCGGTGAATCAAGCGGTTCGACCTACGGCTCGGGATTTCGAGCGTCGTAGTGCCAAAAGCTGCGCCGCCATGCCACCAGTGCAACGGCCAGGACGACGCACCCCACGCCACCACTGACGACAGAAGCGACAAGTCCCAAGGCAGTGGCCACTGCACCGGCCTCAAGGTCTCCGAGCCGTGGACCGCCCGCGACCACAACTGTGAACACACCTTGGAGGCGACCGCGGTACTCATCTGGAGCCGCGCTCTGCAACATCGTTGAACGGAAAACCGCGCTCACGGTGTCTGCCGCACCTGCAATGGCAAGACACACCAGCGAAAGTGGCAGAGACCGGCTTACTCCGAACAAAGCAATTGCGGCACCCCACACCACCACTGCGACGGTCACGGCTCTGCCGTGCCGATGCACTCGCTGCAGCGGCCCTGAAAGCAAACCTGCCGCCACAGCGCCGATTGCGATTGCGGCAGTGAAGAAGCCCACAAGAGCGCTCACGCGCGCCTGCGAACCGCCGGCGTTGAACCACATATCCGCAATTGCCGGGAAAAGTGCTCGCGGCATTCCGAGCACCATCGCAATCACGTCAATCAGTAGAGAAACCTGCAGATTCGTGCGGCCTTTGAGAAATGTCAATCCTTCAACAATGCTTGCCAATCCAGCACGGCGCGGTGCGGAACCGTCTGCAAGGGGTAGCGGTGGCATCGAAGGCAACTTGAAAGTTGCATACAGCACTGTTGTGAACGCCAGCACGTCAGCTGCGTAGACAAAGGCGACATTGTTCGTTGCTGCAACCAACGCACCCGCAATGAGTGGTCCGACTGTCATGCCGGTGTTGAAGGAGACCATTCCCAGAGCGTTTGCCGCGGGTAGCAAATCGCGACCAATGAGCCGAGGAATCATCGCTTGCCGAGCCGGGTTTCCTAACGCAAAACAGGCCGACTGCAAGGCCACAACCGCATACAAAATCGCGGTGCGGTCGCTACCCACAAGTGCTTGCGCAAGCAGCACCATGGAACACGCCATCAAACCCACTGATGCCAACAAGCCAACTCGCCGACGATCATGTGCATCGGAAAGCGCACCTCCGTATAGACCCAGCAATACCAAAGGGACGAACTGGCAGACGCCAATCGCGCCAACGGCAAGTGGAGAGTGAGTGAGGTACCAAACCTGCAACGAGACTGCGACCGACGTCATCTGCTGGCCGACGTTGGCAACCGCCCACGCAGTCCAAAGCCGGCGAAATTCAGGGACGCGCAGAGGTCGGGTGTCAGCGAGCAAACTCCTCATGGAGCAAGCCGCTCAATGGTCCATGCTTGTGACTCATCTAGACCCAAATCAGCGATGCGGCTTGCCAAAACTCAACGGTGTCGGGCCGAACTATGAAAATGCCCCAGTTGTCCGGCAGTGGCACGTTCTGGTCGAACTGCGCGTCAAAAGTTGCATAGTTCTCTTGCAGCGCTTCGCGATTTGCAATGACCTGCGACTGTTGACTTGCCCAGGCGCCAAGTTGATGACCGCGTGGACGAGTGGCGAAGTAGGCCGCTGATTCCTCTCGCGGTGCTTTGGTCGCAGTCCCCCGGATGCAGACTTGCCGACTCAACGGCAGCCACGTGAACACGAGCGCCACCGACGAGTGCGCGTCGATATCCGCCGCCTTGGCCGAGGAGTAGTTCGTCGCGAATTGAAAGCCACGGGCGTCGAGACCCTTGAGCAGGACGGTCCTGGCAGCCGCTTTGCCGTCAGGGTCGATGGTCGCCAAGGTCATGGCATTCGGCTCGATAACGTCGGCAGTGAGTGCCTGGGCAAACCACGCCTCAAACTGCGCCATCGGGTGTGGCGCAAGATCCCCCTCTAGCAGCGGCTCAGCGTTGTAACCGAGCCGAATTCGAGCGTAATCAGGGGAGGTCACCGGGCAATCGAACCACGCACTGGTCAAGGGCGCTGTGGACGGCTGTGGTGGGGCGAGGCGGGTCAAGGCCACTGTTCGTCGGCGGTGTCACCCGACGACGCTGCTGCGCACCCACCTGAGCCCTCGCAGCGCCGTGTGACCTAAGTCACGGCAGGATTAAGCCATGGCTTACTCCTCCGCCCTTGGCACATCAATTGACCCGGCTGACATTTCCATCCCAGCCGGCTTGCTGCCCCACGATGGTCGGTTTGGGTCTGGGCCGAGCAAGGTGCGCGCCGAGCAACTTGACGCGTTAGTGGCTCTAAATCCGGGCTATCTTGGGACAAGTCATCGGCAGTCCCCTGTCAAGAAGCATGTTGCCCATCTTCGCTCAGGGCTGAGGGAGTTGTTCGCGCTTCCTGACGGTTATGAAGTGATTCTCGGCAATGGCGGGTCCACCGCTTTCTGGGATGCTGCCACGTTTGGTTTGATCGAGCAAAGCGCGCAGTTTGCGTCGTTCGGTGAATTTGGTGCGAAGTTTGCATCCGCCGCATCGGCAGCGCCACACCTTGGCCCACAAACTGTGCGCAAGAGCGAACCAGGAAGCGCCGCCTATTTCGAAACACAAACCGGAATTGATGCGTACTGCAGCCCACACAATGAAACATCCACCGGCGTGGCAATCTCACCAACCCGAGTACCGAATTCAGGTGATGCACTCATCCTGATTGATGCGACTTCTGCCGCAGCCGCGTTACCTGTCGATCTCTCACAGGTTGATGCGTACTACTTCGGCCCACAGAAAGCGTTTGGTGCTGACGGTGGACTATGGGTCGCGCTGATGTCGCCAGCTGCTCTCGAGCGCATCGCGCGCATCAATGCCAGCGGTCGTTGGACACCGGCGTCACTCCAGCACTAGCCACGATCGCACTCATGGCTAACCAAGTTGACTGGTTTCTTTCGCAGGGCGGCATGGCGTGGAGTACCGGCCGATCTGCTGAATCATCAGCGCTCCTCTATGAGTGGGCAGAGAGCCGACAATGGGCCGCGCCATTTGTGACGGACCCGGCCGAACGCAGCGCTGTTGTCGTCACTATTGACCTTGATGAGCGCCTCAGCGTTGACACGATTAGTGCGGTTTTGCGCCGGCATGGCATCGTGGATGTCGATTCCTACCGCAAGTTGGGGCGCAACCAACTTCGCGTAGCTGTATTTCCCGCCGTTGAACCCGATGACGTGCGCGCTTTCACGGAGTGTGTGGACTTCATTGTTGATGCGATGAGCGCTTGATTACCCAGAACGTTCGCATCGTTGACCGTGCCACTCGCGCGGCTCTCACGGACCTTTCAACGTATTGCTGGTTTCTCTATGCAATTGGTCCGGTCACCTTGCTCTTAAGGTCTGAACAAGGATGGAGTCGTTCCATTGCAGGTGCGCATGCCACGGCAATGGCACTCGGTTTTGTTATCGCAGGTTTGCTAACACGAAGGCTCCCAGATTCCTTCTCGGTTCCTCTGGCGCGACGGCTTTGCCTGGTCTCCGTTGCCGTAGCCTGCGTTGGCTTAGCATCGGCACGAAGTCCAGTTGTGTCCCTAACGTCCGCGGCGCTATCCGGCACCGCCGGTGCATTGCTCGTGAACTTGATGAATCCACAATTAGTACGCCACCACGGGTCGCAATCCGCTGCAGCACTCGCGCTTGTAAATGCTGCCGGCGCAACTGCCGGAGCGTGTGCACCACTGATGGTGGGATTCGCAGCGTCCTCGACCTTGGGCTGGCGTGGGCTGTTGTGGGTGCTCGCGATATTCATCATCGCGTTGGCTTCGAGAAGGTTCACAGCACTGGGGGATTCATCGCAAACGTCAACAGTGGCCTACCCCGCCATCCCCGAGCAACCGAAGTCGAGTCGGTCAACACTTCGCTTTTGGATGGCAGCGGTGGCGTTACTTGGTGGTCAGATTGTTGAATTCACGACCAGTCTGTTCGCAGCTGATGTCATCCACTCCAAGGTTGGGGTGTCAGTTGCGGACAGTGCACGGCTTGGGGCTGGATTCCTTGTCGGCTTCGCTGCTGGCAGGTGGCTAGCCGCCTACCTCTCACATCGATATCAGGCGGC
>RGCY01000090.1 GCA_009918865.1 Actinomycetota bacterium | reverse complement strand
CCGTTGGGTGGTAAGGCTCAATTCGGCGGTCAGCGTTTCGGCGAGATGGAGGTCTGGGCGCTTGAGGCTTATGGCGCTGCTTACGCGTTGCAGGAGCTCCTCACCATCAAGAGCGATGACGTTCTTGGTCGTGTGAAGGTCTACGAAGCGATTGTTAAGGGCGAGAACATTCCGGAACCGGGTATCCCTGAGTCATTCAAGGTGCTCATTAAGGAAATGCAATCGCTGTGCCTCAACGTTGAAGTTCTCTCGCGCGACGGTGTCGCAATCGAGATGAAGGAAACGGATGAGGATGTCTTCCGCACCGCTGAAGAACTCGGCATCGACCTGTCACGGCGCGAGCCGAGCAGTGTCGAAGAGGTCTGACGACCACCACCCATCAGTCGGCATCCAGATAACGACAGGACGGAAAACCAGTGTTAGACGTCAACTTCTTTGATGAACTGCGAATTGGCCTTGCAACCGCTGATCACATCCGCACGTGGTCACACGGTGAAGTGAAGAAGCCCGAGACCATCAACTACCGCACCCTCAAGCCTGAGAAAGACGGCTTGTTCTGCGAGAAGATTTTTGGTCCCACCCGTGACTGGGAGTGCTACTGCGGCAAGTACAAGCGCGTGCGCTTTAAGGGCATTGTGTGTGAGCGTTGCCAGGTTGAAGTAACGCGCGCCAAGGTCCGCCGCGAGCGCATGGGTCACATTGAGTTGGCCGCTCCGGTCACGCACATCTGGTATTTCAAAGGTGTGCCGAGTCGCTTGGGCTACCTCCTTGACCTTGCTCCCAAGGACCTCGAAAAGGTCATCTACTTCGCGGCTTACATGATTACTGAAGTTGACGACGAAGGTCGCACGGAAGCATTGCCTGGTCTCGAAGCGAAGCTCGCGAAGGAAAAAAAGGTCATCACTGACCGCATGAACCACGAAGTCGAAACCCGTCTGCAGAAGATGGAAGAAGATGTTGCGGAACTTGAAGCGGAAAATGCGAAGAGTGATGCTAAGCGCAAGGTTCGCGAAACCGGTGAGCGTGAAGTTGCCCAACTTCGCAAGCGTGGTCAGGTTGAACTTGACCGACTTGACCGTGTGTTCGACCGTTTCAAGTCGCTGAAGGTTCAGGACCTTGAAGGTGACGAAATTCTCTACCGCGAAATGCGCGACAAGTACGGCCGTTGGTTCAAGGGTGGCATGGGTGCCGAAGCAATCAAGCGTCGCCTGGAAACCTTCGACCTTGCTGCAGAGTCCGCGAAGCTGCGCGAGATGGCGGTCACATCCAAGGGGCAGAAGAAGACTCGTGCGCTGAAGCGACTCAAGGTTGTTGAAGCTTTCCGCGGCACTGGTGTTTCCCCTGTCGGCATGGTGCTTGAAGTGGTGCCGGTTATCCCACCGGACTTGCGTCCCATGGTGCAGTTGGATGGTGGCCGTTTCGCCACCAGCGACCTCAACGACCTTTACCGTCGTGTCATCAACCGCAACAACCGTTTGAAGCGTCTGCTCGATTTGGGTGCTCCGGAAATCATCGTCAACAATGAGAAGCGCATGCTCCAAGAAGCGGTGGATTCATTGTTTGACAATGGTCGCCGTGGTCGCGCCGTGACAGGTCCGGGTAACAGGGCGCTGAAGTCGCTGTCCGACATGCTCAAGGGCAAGCAGGGACGTTTCCGCCAGAACCTGCTTGGTAAGCGTGTTGACTACTCCGGTCGTTCAGTGATTGTGGTTGGTCCGCAGTTGAAGTTGCATCAGTGCGGTCTTCCCAAGCAGATGGCGCTTGAACTCTTCAAGCCATTCGTCATGAAGCGCTTGGTTGAAATGAACCACGCGCAGAACATCAAGAGTGCAAAGCGCATGGTTGAGCGCAGTCGTCCAGTCGTGTGGGATGTGCTCGAAGAGGTCATCACTGAGCACCCAGTGTTGCTCAACCGCGCACCAACGCTGCACCGACTTGGAATCCAAGCCTTCGAGCCACAGCTGATTGAGGGCAAGGCCATTCAAATCCACCCATTGGTCTGCACTGCATTCAACGCAGACTTTGATGGTGACCAAATGGCAGTGCACGTCCCACTGTCAGCGGAGGCTCAGGCGGAAGCACGTGTGCTGATGCTCTCGAGCAACAACATCCTTTCGCCAGCCGATGGTCGACCCATCACATCACCAACCCAAGACATGGTGCTCGGCATTTACTTCCTCACCCAGGAAGTTCCCGGCTCGCTTGGTGAAGGTCGTGCGTTCTCCAGCGTCGCTGAAGCCATCGCCGCATTTGACCGTGGAGTGCTTGCTCGCAAGACAAACGGAGACATCGCTGCGGCCGAGGTTGCCGAACAGAATGCAAACTCTGCTCTGTCCTTGCAAGCTCCCATCACTTTGCGTCTCGAGGCGGGCACTGTGCCGCCGGCGGATTGGAATGCACCGTCGTGGTGGCAGCCAGGCATGCCGGTGACCATGAAGACCACCTTGGGTCGCGCGCTCTTCAACGAAGCGTTGCCACAAGGCACTCCATTCGTGAATCGTGCGATTGACAAGCGTGCGCTGTCCGAATTGGTGAACGAACTTTCAGCGAAGTTGCCGAAGGTGACCATCGGTGCATGTCTTGATGCCTTGAAGGATCTCGGTTTCCGTTGGGCAACACGTTCAGGTGTCACCATCTCAATCGGAGATGTTGTCACTCCGCCGAAGAAGGCGGAAATCATGAGCGCGGCCGAAGCGGATGCTGCCAAGATCCAACAGAACTACGAACGCGGCAACATCACTGACTCCGAGCGCCGCCAAGAACTCATCAACTTGTGGACAAAGGCCACAGATGATGTTGCGGATGCCATGCGTGGTTACTTCCCAGCCGATAACCCCGTCTTCATGATGGTCAACTCCGGTGCGCGTGGTAACTGGATGCAGGTACGCCAGATTGCGGGTATGCGTGGTCTCGTGGCGAACCCGAAGGGTGAAATCATTCCGCGACCCATCAAGGCGAACTTCCGTGAAGGTTTGACGGTGTTGGAGTACTTCATCTCCACTCACGGTGCGCGTAAGGGTCTGGCTGACACCGCACTTCGGACTGCTGACTCCGGCTACCTCACGCGTCGTCTCGTGGACGTGTCACAAGACATCATCGTCCGCGAAATCGATTGCGGCACCGACCGCGGTTTCGCGCGCACCATTGCGGTTGCGAATGCCGATGGCACGTTTGGTCGCCACGAACTGGTGGAAACATCAGTGGTGTCACGCTGCTTGTCTGACGATGTTGTTGTCGATGGTCACACATTGGCCAAGGCCGGTGACGATCTCGGCTTGACTGATGTCGACCGCCTCATCGCCGCAGGTGTGACCGAAGTGAAAATCCGTTCACTGCTCGTGTGTGAGAGCAAGGTCGGCACATGTGCACGCTGCTACGGCCGTTCACTTGCAACCGGCAAACTCGTTGACATCGGCGAGGCAGTCGGCATCATTGCCGCTCAATCCATCGGTGAACCTGGTACGCAGCTGACGATGCGTACCTTCCACACTGGTGGTGTTGCTGGTGAGGACATCACTCACGGTCTACCGCGTGTGGTCGAGTTGTTCGAGGCTCGCACACCAAAGGGCTTGACCCCAATTGCTGCATCTGCTGGTCGAGTGTCGATTGAAGATGGTGAGCGCACACGCATCATCACGCTCACACCAGATGATGGCAGCGCGGCGGTGGAATACCCGGTTGCTAAGCGTGCCCGTCTGCTCGTGCAAGACGGTGACCATGTTGAGTCGGGTCATGAGTTCATCACTGGTAAGCCAGACCCGAAGGATGTGCTGGAAATCCTCGGACCTCGAGCAGTGCAGGAGCACTTGGTGCAGGAAGTCCAAGAGGTCTACCGCTCGCAGGGTGTGGCAATCCACGACAAGCACATTGAAGTCATCGTGCGCCAGATGCTGCGTCGCGTGACCGTGCTCGAAAGCGGCGACACCACGATGCTTGCTGGTGAACTCAAGGACCGCACTGCCTTTGAAGCCCACAACCGGGCTGCTGTGGCAGAAGGTAAGACTCCGGCATCGGGTCGCCCAACGCTCATGGGAATCACCAAGGCGTCACTGGCCACGGACTCATGGCTCTCGGCCGCGTCCTTCCAGGAGACCCGCTGTACGGCTTGAAGGAGAACGTCATCATCGGCAAGCTCATCCCAGCCGGTACGGGCTTGAGCCAATACCGAAATGTCCGAGTTGAGCCGACTGAGGCCGCGAAGGCAGATATGTACGCAGCCATGGGCGTTGGCGTAGACATTGACTACACCCAAACCTTCACCGACGGTGGCGGCGCGGCCGTTCCGTTGGAGGAGTTCGACACGGGCTACCGGGGCTGACCGACGGGCGCGGCCACCGAAATGGTGAGACGACACGCCCGAAAACATCAGACCTGCTGACATCGGGGGTCCCCTTGCGATAGTGCAAGGGGACCCCCGATGCACATGTTCAAAGACCCTTCGCTAGCCTTTGCCTTCCTGCCTGCGGGCTGGGTTGGGTTCTGCATGTGAACGTTCATGCAACTGACCGGCACGCGACAGGGTTCCTGTCCCTTCGCACCCCGTGTGCGCACGAGGCCACGGGGATTCCGCAAGGGTCCCTCCGACTGATGGCGCGGTCTGCCGCGCTGTGAGTCGCGCGCGCGACACACCCGACCGCGTGGGTGGACGCGACAGGAATGCAGCACGGCAACACAACGCAAGACCACGCATGACCAAAGGCAAGACACGAGCAGAACAAGACTCGAGCAGAACAGGTGGCGACGACGTGCCAACGATTCAGCAGCTGGTCCGCAAGGGCCGCACGGACAAGGTGTCAAAGAACAAGACGCCTGCGTTGAAGGGTTCCCCACAACGTCGTGGCGTGTGCACTCGTGTGTACACAACCACTCCGAAGAAGCCGAACTCCGCGTTGCGCAAAGTTGCACGTGTGCGTTTGACCAGCGGCATGGAAGTCACTGCTTACATTCCTGGCGAAGGTCACAACCTGCAAGAGCACTCGATTGTGCTTGTGCGTGGCGGTCGTGTGAAGGATCTGCCTGGCGTGCGTTACAAGATCATTCGCGGCGCTCTTGACACCCAGGGTGTGAAGAAGCGCGCGCAGGCTCGTAGCCGTTACGGCGCGAAGAAGGAGAAGAGCTGATGCCACGCAAAGGTCCTGCTGCCAAGCGCGCCATCGTTGTCGACCCGGTGTACGCATCCCCGGTCGTGACGCAGCTCGTTAACAAGATTTTGCTCAGCGG
>RGCY01000089.1 GCA_009918865.1 Actinomycetota bacterium | reverse complement strand
CAGTGGCACCAGCTTTTGCAGCAGGCGCTGGCCGGGCTGCTGCGTGAAGATCATGGCCCCAGCAACCTGGAAGACATGGCGCGGGTGTTCGCACGCCTCGAAGCTTTGTGCCAAGGCGCGCCGCTGTTGCCGCTGTGGCAGGTCACCTCGGCGTTGGTCGAAGGCATGCTCACCGGCGTGATCGCCAACAGCCCGGCGTTGCGCAGCCTGCTCAAGGCCAGTGACAAACAACTCAAACGCCTGCTGGCCCAGGGCATCGGCGGGATCAACCAGCCGGCGCCGGATGAATTGCTCAAGAGCCTGCTGTTCTATGTGGCCAAGGTGCCGGGCGCGCTCGCGATCTTCCGCAAGGACCGCGAGGCCGCGCCGGTGCAGATCTTCGGCAATTCCCGCAACTACCTGAGCGTCTCGCCGGACGGCACGCACATCGCCTTCGATCTGTACGTTCTTGACCCAGCCCGGCAGGGTGTAGGGCTGGTCATCAAGCGCGTGGAGAAAGTCCGCAGCGATGGTGCCGTCTGGCTTGTGGGTGATAACCCCGATTCCACAGCCTCCACCGACTCGCGGCAATGGGGCTGGGTCAGTGCCAGTGATGTGTGTGGGCGAGTGTGGCTGCGCTACCGCCGCGGCGAACGTTGACTGACCCTTACGCCGGGGTAGTTTGAACACATGTTCGCCGTCACTGCTGAGAAATTCAGTTCCGAGAATCCGGTTTCTGCACTGCGCTGTGGCGAAGTTGAGCGCCACGAAGCGCCAGATGGTTGGACATGGGTCAAGGTTCGTGCCGCGAGCGTCAATCATCATGATGTCTGGACTCTGCGCGGTGTGGGAATTAGCGAGCAACAGCTGCCGATGATTCTTGGTTGTGATGCCGCCGGCGTTGAAGTTGAGACTGGACGGGAAGTGATTGTTCACGCGGTGATTGCTGATCCACACGCCACGGGTGATGAAACCACGGACCCAGCGCGCTCGCTGTTGTCAGAGAAGCATCCGGGGACTTTTGCTGAGTATGTGGCGGTCCCGAAGCGGAATCTGATTGACAAACCCACTTGGTTGTCATGGGAAGACGCGGCCTGTCTGCCGGTTGCATGGCTAACCGCTTATCGCATGGTGCAGCACCAGGCGAATGTTCACCCTGGCGACACCGTGCTTGTTCAAGGCGCAGCTGGCGGCGTTGCTAGTGCGGCGATTGCCATCGCACATGCAGCGGGAATGCGCGTTTGGGTCACCACTCGAAGTGAGCGCAAGGCAGGATTTGCGAAGTCCTTAGGCGCCGAACAGGTGTTTGAAACTGGTGAACGGCTACCCGCACGCGTGGATGCCGTGATTGAGACCGTCGGGGAAGCAACATGGGCACACTCACTTCGGGCACTTCGCCCCGGTGGCACTGTTGTGATTTCTGGTGCCACCAGTGGCGCCAATCCATCTGCAGATTTGGCGCGAGTTTTCTTTCTGCAATTGCGCATCATCGGTTCAACCATGGGGTCAGTTGACGAACTGCAGCAATTGGTGCAGTTCATGGGTGACACGGGTGTTCGCCCCACCATCGACAGGGCACTGCCGATGAGTGAGGCTGCCTCTGCAGTTCAAGCAATGGTTGCCGGTGAATTGCTAGGTAAAGCGGTGCTCACTCTCGACTAGGTGAGCGTGAGCAAGCAGGTTCACTCGTCGTCATCACCTAAGCGAGCAAGCCACGTGGCAAAGCGTTCAATCGCGGTTTCAAAGTCTGGATTGTCATCCACAAACTCCGTCAGGCGTTGAGCGAGCCAATCGATGCTGACGTTTTCTTCGCCGCGCCGAGTGGCGAGTTCTTCAATGCCGCGGTCTGTGAAGTACATATGTGTTTCCTTGGGTGAATCGTCGGTGAATGAACCGAGTGAAATCGGGTGATTTAGCTCAGTGCGGCGTTGAGTAACGCAGCTTGCTCAACCTCATGCACTTTGTGCGAGCCAACGCTTGGGGCTGAAGTCGCGTCGCGACTCACTTTGTTCAATGGGCGGTTGAGATGCTCGGGCAGGTTCAAAGCCATGAATGGCCACGCGCCCTGGTTCGCAGGCTCTTCTTGTAGCCACACCAGTTCCGCATTGGCTGGATACAGCGCCAGAGCTGCAGCAATCTCGGCAACGGGGAGCGGAGCGAGCCGTTCGATTCGCACCACTGCCACGTCTTTTTGCCCTCGCTTATCCCGCTCGGCAACTGCATCCCAGGCGACTTTGCCGGAGCACAGTAAGACTTTGCGCACGCCATCTGCGGAAACCGATGTGTCAGCAATGACTGGCCGGAATGTTCCGGATGTGAAGTCGGTGCGCGTGCTGCTCGCGATTTTGGCGCGAAGCATGGACTTCGGTGTCATCACGACGAGGGGCTTGTGATGCCCGGCGAGTGCTTGCCAACGAAGCAAATGGAAGTACGAAGCAGGAGTGGACGGCATGGCGATGGTCATGTTGTCTTGAGCAAATAGCGCAAGGTGTCTTTCAAGCCTGGCCGATGAGTGGTCGGGACCTTGACCTTCGTAGCCGTGCGGTAAAAGGAGAACCACGCCTGAGGTTTGACCCCACTTTTGCTCGCTACTGCTGATGTATTCATCGATGATCGTTTGGGCGCCGTTGGCGAAGTCCCCGAACTGCGCTTCCCACATGACAAGTGCATCGGGTCGGGCAACTGAATAGCCGTATTCAAAACCCATCGCGGCGAATTCGCTGAGAAGTGAGTCGTACACATCAAATCGGGTTCCTGCGGCAGCCATCGCAGCCAGTGGTGCAAGTTGCGTGCCGGTCTGCCTGTCAACAATCACGGCATGGCGTTGCGCGAAGGTTCCGCGCTTGCTGTCTTGGCCGGCAAGGCGCACATTCACGCCTTGGTGCAGGAGTGACCCAAACGCCAACGCTTCACCCATGCCCCAGTCGATGGTGCCGTCTTCAACCATTGATGCCCGGCGCTGCAATTGCGGTGCAAGGCGTGGGTGCACATGGAAGTCTGCTGGCAGTTGCGTTTGGGTTGCCACAATGGCATCGAGAACTTCGTCACTGATGGCGGTCGCCGCTGTGGCTGGGTAGTTTGCATTGCGCGCCAAGGCATCCACCGCAGCCTGACCATGTGCATCTCGAGTTTCGCTGAATGCGCCTTCGAGGAGTTCTTGGTAAGCCTTGAGTGATGCTTCCGCTTCATCCACTGTGATGTCACCGCGGCCTACGAGTGATTCGGTGTAGAGCTTGCGGACGGAGCGGATTTGCTCAATGACTGCATACATCAGCGGTTGAGTTAGCGATGGGTCGTCTGCTTCGTTGTGCCCGCGTCGGCGGTAGCACACCAAGTCAATAACTACGTCCTTCTTAAAGGCCTGACGGAACTCGTAGGCCAGTCGTGCCACACGGACGACCGATTCGGGGTCATCACCATTGACGTGGAATATCGGCGACTGGATTGCGCGAGCAATGTCAGATGAGTACTCCGATGACCGCGAGTACTGCGGTGACGTGGTGAAGCCAACCTGGTTATTCACGATGATGTGCACGGTGCCGCCGGTCTGGTAACCCTCAAGTTGCGACATCTGTAGCGTTTCTGCGACAACGCCTTGACCGGCAAATGCAGCATCGCCGTGGAGCAGAACTGGAAGCACAGAGTGCGAATCCGCAGCACTCAGTTGATCCTGCTTGGCGCGCACAATGCCTTCAAGAACTGGATTCACAGCTTCTAGGTGCGAGGGGTTGGCCGCAAGGTAGACACCGCAGGTGTTTCCGCTGCGTGATGTGAAAGTGCCCTCAGTGCCAAGGTGATACTTCACATCGCCCGAGCCATGCACGGAGTTTTCCATTGCTCCGGCACCTTCGAACTCCGCGAAAATTTGAGCGTAGGACTTGCCTGCGATGTTCGCTAACACATTTAGCCGGCCGCGGTGAGGCATGCCGATGCACACCTCACGCACACCGGAATCCGCTGCACCTTCAAGCACCGCGTCGACGAGTGCAATCATCGATTCGCCACCTTCAAGGGAGAACCGCTTCTGCCCGACGTATTTGGTGTGCAAGAAACTTTCGAATGCTTCTGCGCGGTTAAGACGATCGAGAATGCGAAGTTGCTCCTCGCGGCTCATCTTCGCGTGCGGCTGCTCAAGGCGCTGCTGGATCCAAGCTCGTTGCTCAGGGTCTGCAATGTGCATGTATTCCACACCAATGCGCCGCGCATAGGCATCGCGCAGCACTCCGAGAATGTCTCGAAGTTTCATGAATGCTTTGCCGCCGAACCCGCCAGTGGGGAATTCGCGATCGAGGTCCCACAACGTCATCCGGTGCGTTTCAAGTTCTAGGTCAGGGTGACTGCGCACGGTCTCGTGTAGTGGATCGATGTTTGCCATCAAATGACCGCGCACGCGGAATGCGTGGATGAGTTGCTGGACTCGCACTGCTTTGTCTAAATCTTCATCGTGGCTTGTTGCAATGTCCCTAGCCCAACGAATGGGGACATACGGCACGCGCATGGACTCGAAAATTTCGTCGTAGAAGCCGTGCTCGCCAAGCATGTATTCGTGAACGCGACGCAGGAAGTCGCCACTTTGGGCGCCCTGAATCACTCGGTGGTCATATGTGCTCGTCAGCGTGACGACTTGAGAAACTGCATGCCTGGCAAGCGTTTCCGGGCTCGCTCCTTGCCACTCTGCTGGGTACTCCATGGCGCCTACGCCGACGATGAGTCCTTGACCGGCCATCAGGCGTGGCACTGAGTGAACGGTGCCGATGGTTCCCGGGTTTGTCAGTGACGCAGTAGCGCCTGCAAAATCTTCAATTGCCAGTTTTCCACCGCGCGCCTTTCGCACGAGGTCTTCATATGTTGACCAGAACTGTGCGAAGTCCATGGTGTGTGCGTCTTTGATAACCGGAACGAGCAACTGCCGACTGCCATCAGGTTTTGCAAGGTCAATTGCTAACCCGAGGCTGATGTGCGAATGCCGTACCAGCGTCGGCTTGCCGTCCAGGTTTGTGAACCCCACGCACATGTCTGGCATTGCCTTGAGTGCTTTGACAATCGCGTATCCGATGATGTGGGTGAACGAAACTTTGCCGCCGCGACCGCGGGCTAGGTGGTTGTTAATCACGACGCGGTTATCGACCATGAGTTTGGCAGGCACAGCGCGCACGGAGGTTGCGGTTGGCACTGTGAGTGATTGCTCCATGTTCGTAACCACTTTGGCGGCAACGCCACGCAGCGTTTCAGTTGTTGACT
>RGCY01000088.1 GCA_009918865.1 Actinomycetota bacterium | reverse complement strand
GGTGGTAAGCCTTGCAAGGTGCTGACGCAAGTGCGCCACATCAAACACATACACACCAGAGTTCACTTCGTTCACGGCGGCCGTGGTGTCATCAGCATCGGCTTGCTCAACAATGCGAGAGATTGCTCCGTTTTCACCACGCACAATGCGTCCGTAGCCATGTGGATTCGGCGCAATGGATGTGAGCACGGTGACACTGGCTCTACTTTGATGATGCGCCTCGGCTAGAGCGAGCAGCGTTTCACTTGTGATCAGTGGGCTATCGCCAGCCAAAACGAGCACCGAGCCAGTGCGCAAATCGGGCATCGCATCTAATGCAATCCGCATCGCGTGCCCGGTGCCGTTTTGTTGTTCCTGCACGACCATGCGCACATCCGGCTGGCAGGCCACAACCGCAGACTGCACGGCATCGCGACCATGACCCACAACACAAGCAGTGACTTTCGAGTGCAATGGCGCAGCCGCACGGAGAACGTGCGCAACCAGAGGTAGACCAAGAATCTGATGAACGACCTTGGGTTGGGCGGACTTCATCCGAGTGCCGGCACCAGCGGCTAACACGACGACAGCGTCTACGCCCACGGGTGGCAAGCCTAGCGATGAGACTTTCGTGGCTGACAGGTCGCGCGACCGGGGCACACGGCACCCGGTCGCACGAACTGCACTTGTTCCCCCGCCTGGACTCGAACCAAGACAACCGACTCCAAAGGACGGCGGGCTGCCAATTACCCCACGGGGGACAGTGGCGTCATCTTCCCACTCGCGCACTCACGCCTTGGCGGCGGACTGAGCGCACAGGCTTACGATCATGTGCCATGGCTCGGGATGAAGTTGATGCGCTGATTGACGCGTGGCAACGCGAGCGCCCCGACTTACCCGTCGGCCCATTGGCAGTGCTCTCACGGGTTACCCGTCTGGCTCGCCTGCTCGACCGGGCACGACGTGAGGCTTTTGCGGAGCATGATCTCGACCTCGGCGATTTTGACGTGCTCGCAGCACTGCGCCGCTCAGGCGACCCCTACCAACTCTCGGCGGGCGCACTTGGTGCGAGCACATTGGTCACAAGTGGGACAGTCACTCACCGCATAGATCGACTTGTTGTTCGGGGTTTAGTCGAACGGCTACCTGATCCGCAAGACGGTCGCGGAGTGTTGGTGAGACTCTCTGCGCAAGGCAAACAGCGCGTGGATGCGGCGTTGGCGTCGTTGCTGCAGCAGGAACATGACTTGCTCTCCACACTAAGTGCGGAGGAACAAACGGCACTCGCAGGCTTACTGCGTTCGCTGTTGCATTCAGTTGAGAGTGATTCTGAACTCTGAGGATCCCATCGGCGATGTGCTCCGGGGCTACTGCCCCGAACCAGCAATGTCCGCCGATTCAAGCCACTGCTCTTCTAAGGACTGCTTCTCGGCAGTTAGTTCAGTCATCTGTGCGAGCAGGTTTTGTAGCCGCTCGTAATCACTGGCTGATTGCTCAACTTCATCTGACAGCGCAGCAAGTAGTTCATCAATCTTTGCTAGCCGACGTTCAATGCGCTGAACGTTCTTACGCGCAGCATGAATCTCTGCCCCGGTGGGTCCCTGTGCCTTAGTGGCAGCAGCGGCCGCTGGCTGGCCAACGGGAGCCTGCACCGGGTTGCGTAGAGCCAAGTACTGCTCCACTCCACCAACCAAATGCCGCAGG
Organism: Actinomycetota bacterium; assembly: GCA_009918865.1. GTDB lineage: Bacteria > Actinomycetota > Actinomycetes > S36-B12 > UBA5976 > RFTO01. The sequence goes on along the minus strand of RGCY01000088.1, from coordinate 3,656 downwards.
TGTGCTGGGTGCCCCAACTGCGGTAGCAGTGCATACATCTGATCACATGTGCGCTCGAGGAAATAGCGATCGTGGGAAACGCTCACAACTGTTCCTGGCCAGGTGTCGAGTAAGTCTTCGAACTCTGCGGCCGTGTCAGTGTCGAGATCGTTGGTCGGCTCATCGAGCAACAGCACATTCGGTCCGGCGAGCAGCACGGTCAGCAACGCAAGCCGTCGCTTTTCGCCGCCACTGAGGTCACGAATGAAAGTCGTGAGCCGATTGCCAGTGAAACCAAAGCGTTCAAGCAAAGAACGTGCCGTGATGTCATTTCCATCCACCTCAACCATCGGCCGCAGCGACTCCACATATGGCAACACCTGCACATCAGCTGGTGTTTCATCTGCCATCTGAGACAGCACCCCAACCACCACCGTGGTGCCAACTTCAATGCGGCCGTGACGTTTATCCGGTGCTGTGTGCACATCAACACCTGCTGCACTTGCAATCGCATTCAGCAGCGTGGTTTTGCCTATGCCATTAGGTCCAAGCAAGCCATACCGAGTGCCGGGTGCAAGATTCCAAGTGAGTGCTTCGAAAACGGGGTTTTCATGCGCAGCCGGTGCAAACGATGCGTCATGCAGATTTACGACTTTCTTACCGAGTCGAGCGGAAGCAGTCTGCATCAAGTTCACGCTGTCCCGTGGTGCCGGCACATTCGAGATTAACGCTTCGGCTGCTGCAATCCGGAACTTTGGTTTACTTGTGCGCGCCGGCGCTCCCCTGCGCAACCATGCAAGTTCTTTACGCAGCAAGTTTTGACGCCGTTCTTCAGTGACATCTTCGCGCCGTTGGCGTTCGGCTCTTGCCAGCACAAATGCTGCGTAGCCACCTTCATATTTGTGCACGGAGCCGTCGGCTACTTCCCAGGTGCCGGTGCAACAGGCATCGAGAAACCAACGGTCGTGTGTGACTAAAACAGTTGCTCCGCGGCGGCGAGTGATGAACCCAGCGAGCCAATCAATGGCTTCAATTTCAAGGTGGTTTGTTGGTTCGTCCAGAATCACAACATCGCTGTCCTGCATCAGCGCCCGTGCAAGTTCTGCCTTGCGACGCTGCCCACCCGACATCGCAGCCAATGAGGTCGTCATGCCATGGGGGTAGCCCGTGGCGCCAACACCACCAACGAGTCCATCCAAGACTTCACGAACCAAAGGTTTACTCGCCCATGTGTGGGGAGGTTGATCACCAAACAAATACTCAGCCAGCGTGTGATGGCCAGGCGCATCGTGGTCTTGGCTCACTAATTGCACGCTCGTGCCGCCGGTGCGCACCACTCGACCGGCATCCGGCTCACGTACGCCTGCAAGCACTTCCACCAAAGTGGTTTTGCCTCCGCCGTTGCGGCCAACAACTCCAATCCGCTCACCTGGCATGACACCAAGCGTGACGGCGTCTAGAACAGTTCGAGTTCCGTAGACGATGGTCACACCTTCAACGGCAAGCAACGGGCTTGTGCTCATGCCAGTTGCACTCCAGCTGCCGGTCCAGTTGCGCGCAAGATGGTGTCGCACGTTCCCGATGCAGAAAGTTCAACCGCAAGGTCAACGCTGTGGTCTGCATCGCGCGCTAGAAAGACACACGATGGCCCACTACCCGACACAATTGCCCCAACCGCGCCGGATTCAATGCCCGCCTGCAACGTGCGGGCAAGTGATGGGCGCAATCTCAAAGCGGCTTGCTGCAAGTCATTGGCCAATGCGGCCGCAATGTCATCCACCACACCAGAGCGCAACGCCAACATCATGTCGAGCGACACCTCTGGTTCATCCGCATCGATTCCCGACTGTTCACGAATGTCATCCAGCGTTCGGTAAACCTCAGGGGTGCTCAGTCCTGTGCCGCTGGCGGCAATCACCCAGTGCAAAGGTGAGGACGTGGCTGCCAGCACTGGGGCAAGACGTTCACCGCGACCTGTGCCCACCATCGTTCCGCCGCGCAACGCAAACGCCACATCCGAGCCGAGCGTGGCAGCGATGTCGGTTAACTCTGACATTGATAAACCTGTGTGCCACAACTCATTGCACGCAACCAAAGCCCCGGCGGCATCAGCACTACCCCCGGCGAGACCGGCTGCAATCGGAATGCGTTTGATGATGTTCACATGCACATTTCCGGGCCGATTCACATAGTGTGCCAGCGCCTGCACCGCACGCATGGCCAAGTTGTCTTGGTCAACCGGCACAACCCCTAGCACGCGCATGTCAATGCTGATGCCCGGTTCATCTGACTCTGAGACTGTCACAGTGTCGTGAAGTGACAATGCGTGGAACACCGTTGCGATGTCGTGATAGCCATCCGGGCGCAGCGGACCGACTGAGAGCGAAAGATTGACTTTGGCTGGAGCGGTCACGGTGACAGACACGACATCACCCTATGAGCAGACTTCGGCAAGCCGCGCCCAGTGCTCCACCGAGAGCACCTCAGCGCGAGCAGACGGCTCAATGCCCGCTTGCTGCAATGCCGCGGCAGCGGCTTCTGAACCGCCGAGTGCACTGGCGAGGGCACTTCGCAAGGTTTTTCGACGTTGCGCGAAACCAGCGTCAATGAGTCGAAATGCCGTAGTGCGATTGGCTGCCGGTTGCTCTCGGCGTTGCAAAAAAACCAGCGCGCTATCGACGTTTGGCGCAGGCCAAAACACATTGCGACCAATAGTCGCGACTTTGCTCACATCTGCATACCACTGAGCTTTCACGCTCGGAACGCCATATGTGCGCGACCCAGGCGCTGCCGCCAATCGGTCGGCAACTTCTGCCTGGACCATCACTAGCACGCGCTCGATGCTGGGGAATCGTTCAAGGAACGACAGCAACACCGGCACCGCAACGTTGTAAGGCAAATTACTCACCATTGCAGTGGGTTCACACGGGAGTTCCTGCACAGTCAGTGCATCCGCATGCACCATGTGCAAGCGCGATGCAACAGGCGCAAGTTTGTGCTCGACGGTGAAGGGCAGAGCCGCAGCCAAGGCTGAGTCGACTTCAACAGCCACAACGGCAGCCACAGTTTGCAACAGTGCCAATGTGAGGCTACCCAGACCTGGCCCAACTTCGACAACGACATCGTCTGGTTGCAGATGGGCGTGCGAAACAATCATTCGAACGGTGTTGGGATCAGTGACAAAGTTCTGACCGCGCTGTTTGGTCGGTCGAATTCCGTAGCGTGCAGCAAGTTCCTTGATGTCATTGCCACCGAGCAGAACCATCGGCATCGGCGCCATCATGTGCCGTCACCACTGTGCGCACCGCCGAAACGCTCGCCATCGCTCGGCGCGCAGTCACCAGACACCAAACACCGCAAATGCATTGGCTTGCACCTGAGCACAGAACTCCTCAAGCGGAGCATCTCTTTCTGCGGCCATCGCTCGCACAGTCAGTGGCATCAATTCGGAAGCATTCACTTGACCTCGATAAGGAACTGGCGGCAGAAAGGGTGCGTCAGTTTCCGTGAGAATCAAACTCGCCGGCAATGCTCGCAGTGCGGCGCGGATGTCGCCAGCATTCTTGTAAGTAACCGTTCCCGCAAAGGACGCGTACCAACCATTATCAGCGCACACATTCGCCAACTTCTCATCGCCTGAGAAGCAGTGAAACACAACTCGCGCAGGCTCGCCTTCA
>RGCY01000087.1 GCA_009918865.1 Actinomycetota bacterium | reverse complement strand
GATGAGGCGCACGGCGATTGTGATGTGTGTGACGTCTGCGCGACTGTCACACCGATGAAACGCAGTGATGACTCAGCGACCACCGCGCGCGCCGCGCATATCGCGTGTGCTGCGCGGCATCGGCCCTTTCGGAATGGGCATGCTTGGTCCGCCAGCGCTGATGGCCTCGAAGCGACGACGCAGTTGCGTCATTTGTGCAGGCTTGAGGATTCGCGGCAGTTTCTTCAGTTTCTTTTGTAGAGAGCGAAGCGGAATCTGCCCCGGCTCGTTACCACTTTGCAACAGGGTGACGGCAACACCTTGCGCGAAACGAGAAACCTTGCGTTCCTCAGCATCCAACATTGCAGCCACGCGCGATGCGGGACCTTCAGACACCAGCACCACACCTGCCCGGCACACAACGCGGTGCACGCAATCTTGCTGGCGGTTGAATGTGACGGCAGGAGTGGTGAACCAGCCCCCACGCATCGCCTGCAACACCGCAGCGGCAGCACCAGATTGACCTTCGATGCTGAGATATGCGGCGCGCTCTGCGCGACGACCAAAGTAGATAGTTGCCGCGAGCACACCGAAGAGGAAACCTGGCAACAGGAACAGCCAAGGGAAGTTGATGAGGATTCCAAAGCCCATCAACAGCGCCCACACCACTGCGATGATTGCGATGAGTTTCAGGGCAAGCAGGCGGTCGTACTTCGCTGCAAGTTGGTAGGTCTCACCCACCTGCTTGAGGAATGTGCGAACTTTGCCGGGCTGCTTGGGGGCTTTGCCGGCGGCTTTGGAGGAGGACTTTCGGGCCACGGGTTAAGCCTATGCGCCGGTTGCAGCGGTGGCGGTGGCACGCGCGGCAATGGCCTGCTGATAGAGCCGGCCGGCGCGGTACGACGAACGCACGAGTGGACCACTCATAACCCCTGCAAAGCCGAGACTGCGCGCAAAATCTGCGAGCGCAATGAACTCTTCGGGGTGCACCCAACGCTCCACAGGATGATGTCGGGGTGATGGTCGCAGATATTGCGTGATGGTCACGAGGTCACAGCCAGCATTGCGAAGGTCGAGTAGCGCCTGCTCAACTTCGGCGATTTCTTCCCCCATGCCCAAGATGAGGTTGCTCTTGGTAACTAAGCCAGAATCGCGAGCGGCGGTGATGACATTCAGGCTGCGTTCGTAGCGAAATGCAGGTCGGATGCGTTTGAAGATACGCGGCACAGTCTCAATGTTGTGGGCGAACACTTCGGGTTTTGATGCAAACACCATCTGCAATAAATGGGGGACACCGTTGAAGTCGGGCGCGAGTAGTTCCACGCCACACTCGGGCAAAGTTTCGTGAATCATGCGCACGGTTTCGGCGTAGAGCCAGGCGCCTTGGTCGGGTAGGTCATCGCGCGCCACACCTGTGACAGTTGCGTAGTTCAAACCCATGGTGCGCACTGATTCCGCAACCCGGCGCGGTTCATCGCGGTCTAGGTCTTTGGGCTTACCAGTGTCGATGTTGCAGAAGTCGCATCGGCGAGTGCATTGCTCGCCACCAATCAAGAAGGTTGCTTCGCGGTCTTCCCAGCATTCGTAAATGTTTGGGCAGCCGGCCTCTTGGCACACCGTGTGAAGGCCTTCGGATTTCACGAGTGCCTGAATTTGTTGATACTGAGGCCCGGTCTTGAGTTTGGTCTTTATCCAGTCCGGTTTGCGTTCAATCGGCACTTCAGAGTTACGCACTTCAATGCGGAGCAACTTGCGCCCATCAGGGCCGGTGGGGGAGCCGGCGGACTCGGTTGTCTGGGTCACAGCCATCACCCTACGCGCTCAAAGTCCGCGAAGAACTCCTGCACCTGCGCTTCGAAGACCGGGGCGACTTCTGCCACGGTCACAGTGCGGTCCAACTCCTGGGATAGTGACGTGACACCGGCGTCGGAGATGCCACATGGCGTGATGCGGTCAAATGCGGATAGATCGGCATCACAATTCAACGCAATTCCATGCATGGAAACACCTTGAGTCACGCGCAAGCCAATGGCACAAATCTTGCGTTCCGGTCCGCGCTCATCGGCCGGCACCCACACGCCACTGCGACCCGTCACGGGAACAGTGGGCACTGCGAACTGCGTGCACACAGCCATCACGCATCTCTCGAGCCGGCGCACCAAATCACCGACATACACGCGCTGGGGTAGCCGCAGAATTGGATAAGCGATGAGTTGCCCGGGGCCATGCCAAGTGATGGAACCGCCACGATCCACGGTGACCACTGACGTGCCATCAAGGGGCATGTGCAAGGGGTCGGTGCGCTTACCCGCGGTGTAGACACTGTGATGTTCGAGCAGTAACACCGCGCCGGGATGTTCGCCCTTGACCACACGTGCGTGCAAGTCACGTTGAAACCGCCAGGTTTCGTGGTAGTCCACCGGCCCGAGCGCATCGCAGCTGAGTCCGTGACGGACAACCTCAATCACATGCCAACTCTAAGTTCCTGTGAGCGTAGGTCGAAGTCTGCACCTGCCGACCTACCGTCGTTCACCCATCCAAGATGCCGCGAGCACCGTTGCCCGGTAGCCTTCTACCCACTGCGCTGTGCGCAAACTTCCCCATCACATCGACTTCAAAGCCTGAAAGGCCTGTCATGAGTCTGCCCGAGACCACACCTGCGACCACACGCAAGCGTCGCCCAAAGTCTTTCACTTTCGCCGCTCTCATGGTGGTGGCGTGGCTTGCGCTCGGCGGCATTGGTGGTCCGCTCTTTGGTGAGTTGAACAAGGTGCAAAAGAACGACAACAGCGAATTCCTACCTGCGAAAGCGCAGTCGGCGCAAGCACAAAAGGTGCTCGAAACTTTCCGCGAAGGTTCTGGGGAATTGCCATTCACATTGTCCTTTGAGAAGCAGACAAATCTCACCCCGTCCGATGTTGCAGCCATCATGACTGCGGTGAACAACGCGGCGAAAGACCCCAAGGTTGCGCCTTACCTTGCCACTCGCACATTCAACGGCGTCACGGTTCCCTATATCTTCCCCGCGTCACCAGAAATGGCAGCCGAAGCGACGAGCAAGGACGGCAAAGCGCTTGCGGCGTTGGTGTTCATCAACTTTAAGAAACTCAGCGATGCTGAAGGCTTCAACGCCATTGAAGACATCAGTGCCGCGATGGCGCGGTATGTGCAACAAGTTGCGCCCGGGGTCTCCGGCTATGTCACTGGAGCTGGTGGACTCTTTGCGGAGTTGGCAAAGGTTTTCGGCGAACTTGACACCAAACTGCTCTTCTCGACTTTGATTGTTGTCGCTTTGATTCTGCTCATTGTTTACCGCAGCCCGTTCTTGTGGGTGCTGCCGTTGGTGTCATCAATGTTTGCGCTTTGCTTGAGTGTGGTGGCCGTTTATGCACTGGCCAAGAACGACATCATCAAGCTCAATGGCCAGAGCCAGGGCATCATGTTCGTGCTCACGCTGGGTGCAGCAACTGACTATTCGTTGCTGTTGATTTCCCGATATCGCGAAGAACTCCGTCGCCATGAATCCAAATACGACGCCATGCGAGTCGCTCTGCGCGCATCGTGGGAACCGATTCTGGCCAGCGCCGGCACAGTTGCCGTCGGTTTGATGTGTCTCACGTTCTCCCAACTCAAGAGCAATGCAGCGCTTGGTCCCACGGGTGCCATCGGAGTTCTCGCTGCCTTCATTGCATCGATGACTTTCCTGCCCGCAGTGCTGCTGCTGGTCGGTCGTCGGGTGTTCTGGCCGTTCATTCCCAAGCACGGCAGTGAACTTGCTGAAATTCGCGGAGTGTGGGCGAAGGTCGCTCGCCTCGTTGGTCGCCGCAACACTGCGGCCGCAACGGTCACCGGTTTGGCGTTGGCTGCACTGTGTGCCTTCATTCCGACGCTTAAGGCTGAAGGTGTGTCGTCAATTGACACATTCGTCAACAAAGACAACGCCGCAGTCGCTGGTTTCCGGGTTCTTGAGCGTCACGATCTTGTGCCTCCAGCGCCGGATGCTGAAGTTGTTGCTCGCGCTGGTTCGCTGACCGCAGTCCAAAGCGCCGCAGAGGCAGTGCCAGGTGTGGGCGTCGCACGAGTACGTCTGACCCTTGACCCGGCGACGAAACAACCCGTGCCCGCATTGAACAAGGATGGTTCGTACGGGGTTGTGGATGTGACATACGACGTCTCCGAGTCAGACACATCCGCCCAAGCCACCACAGCCGCGTTGCGCGCGAAGGTCAATGGGATTTCAGGAGCCGATGCACTCGTCGGAGGAAACGCTGGTGCTCAATACGACGTGCAGCAGGCATCGCGGCATGACCGCAAAGTCATCATCCCGATTGTGCTGTTGGTCATCACAGTGATTCTGGCGTTGCTACTTCGATCCTTGTTGGCGCCACTATTGCTCATTGGCACAGTGGTGCTCTCGTTCGGAGCCACTCTTGGTGTGTGTGCTTTGGTCTTTAACCACGTGTTCAAGTTCGCCGGCGCGGATTCGTCGTTCCCACTGTTCGCATTCGTGTTCCTCGTCGCGGTGGGTATTGACTACAACATCTTCTTGATGACTCGCGTGCGAGAGGAGTCACTCAAGGAAGGCACGCGCGACGGAACCTTGCATGCTCTCGCTGTCACAGGCGCGGTGATTACTAGCGCAGGTGTTGTGCTCGCGGCGACTTTCTCCGTGCTCGGCATTCTCCCGTTGGTGTTCCTTGCTGAAATTGGATTCGCCGTCGCCTTTGGCGTATTGCTCGACACCATCATCGTGCGTTCGTTGTTGGTGCCTGCGCTCGTGCACCGGATGGGCAAGATCGTGTGGTGGCCAAGCCGGCTTGCTCGCGACCCCGAGCCTGTCGCTTAGGGGCCAAGGAGCGCTAGCGGCACGACAGCCACACCGTCTGCACGGCGGTAGGCATCCGTGCCGGTCGTGAGGATGAGCTTGTCCACGAGTCGGTTGCCGATTTGTTCACCGAGCCAGTGCAAGTGATGCACATCGTGGTCAGTCACTGCTGCGGCAATTTTCGCCTCGATGGCCAGAACTCTGCCGTCGTTGCGGACCACGATGAAGTCCACCTCGCGCCGACCCGCGTGCTCGCGCAGATGCCTCACCGTCGCATACGCCGCCTGGGCGAACACCTGCACCGACAAAGCACACAACGACTCAAACAGCGCGCCGAGGAAGGGTCCCTCGCTGGGTAGTGCATCCAATCCTCGGCTTCCAGTGAGCAACGTTTCGCGACTGAGTCCAAGTAGTTGGACAGCCAGCGCAGGGTCTGCGAGATGGTGTTTGGGTGCCGCGCCTAGCCTGGCGAAGTGATTGTGGGTTGGTAGCCAGGCATCGATTCGGTCAAGAATTCGGATGCGTGTCAGCGCGTCGATGTAGGGGATCGGCTCCAGCTTTCCGCGCGACAGCACGTTCAGGTCGGCGCGGATGTCGTAGCCGGTGCCCAGGCGCAGCAGCATCCA
>RGCY01000086.1 GCA_009918865.1 Actinomycetota bacterium | reverse complement strand
AGCGCTTGGTTGCTCTGCTGCATTTTCAGCCGACACCGACGGCACGCCCTTGCTGCCGTTCAACCAAGTGACGGGTCGCATCATCGATGAGCGGTGGCAACGTTGGCTTGATTGGGACCCCGTGCGCATGGTGAGCAAACACCGAGATGCCATCGCATCCTTGGATTGGATTTGGATAGACGCCGGGAAATCTGACGAATATTTCCTTGATCTCGGCGCTTCTGCGTTCCGAGCGGAACTTGAAACCTGCGGCGTTCCCGATGACAAGGTCTTCTTTGAACTCATTGACGGCCGCCACGGTGGCATCGACTACCGCTACCCCTTGGCCCTTGAGTGGCTTGCTCATCGCCTGGTGCGTGAATGAGTAGTAGCACCTTCACTGTCATCCCGGCAATTGACATCGCTGGTGGCCAGTTGGCTGCACCGAGTGGCGCAGCACGTGCGTCGGTGCTCGGCGATGATGTTTCTGCTGTGTTGTCGGCGCTGGCGCTATCCGGTGCGACATGGATTCATCTCGTGGATTTGGACCGTGCGCGGCGGCTTGGTGCCAACGATGGGCACATCGCTGCGGCAGTGCAGCAGGCACATGAACACGGGATGAAAGTTCAACTCAGTGGCGGCATTGTCGATGCGGCAAGCCTCAACTCAGCGCTGACTCTCACACCAGATCGAGTTAATGTGGCATGCGAAGCCCTGCTGGATGTGGAATGGCTGACCAGCACGTTCATGTCACCGCCGTGTGACGTGAACTTTTGTCTTGACGTGCGCGATGACCAGGTGATTTCTCGTGGCTCAGCAATTGACTGTGGGCCACTTGATGCTGCCCTAGATGTGCTGTTACCCATGAGTCCGCGCATTGTCGTCACGGATGTGGAAGCGGATGGCGCACTGCGTGGTCCATCTTTGGAATTGATCAATCGCGTGGCAGCTCGCGGCTTTCAGGTGGTGGCTAGTGGTGGGGTCCGAGATGCTGCGGATGTTCAACGTCTGCGCACTCTTGCTGACTCGGGTGTGAGCGTGGTGGGCGTCATTGTCGGCGCCGCGCTACACACCGGCGCACTTCAGTTGCGAGATGCATAACCAGCTGACAGCGACGCCGCAAGAAACAACCACACTTGGTAGGGCACTAGCGCCAGCGCAATCGGTCGACTGACCGACCACACAAGCCACACCAGCGGCAATGTGGCCAGCGCCGCCACCGCAAGACTGATGGACGCAGCAGCGAGTGCGTGTGGAACATAGAACAGGTAAGACCAACCCAACGCGGCGATAACACTCATCGCGAAGAAACTGACCCATAGCCAAAGCCGATTCGCCGGCAGTCGACCAGGCACCACAAACAGCGCGATGCCAAGAATTGTGAAGTTGTAGGGCCAGATGACACCGAAGACCCAGTCCGGGGGCTGCCACGAAGGACGCGCCAATGATGAGTACCAACTGCCTGATGTCTGCACCCATGCCCCCGACCCGATGACATAACAGGCAAGCAAGACCAACCCTGCAACGACGACCACGGAGCGTGCGGACACAAACACAAGGCTAATCATCGGTCAGACGGCGCGAGTGCGGCCCACATTCAGCCGCTGTGATTGGCGGCGAGAATCTCCGCACTCAATAAGGACTTAATGCGCCTCCATGCGCACTCAGCACCACAAGTTGCGGACACCGGTCTCCTGCCACATGTGAAGTCAGCTATCCGCCGAGGTACGCCGCCGCAACTTCTGGGTTGCGCGCCAAATCACTTGCCGCACCTGAGAGTTTGATGCTGCCAGATTCCAACACATATGCCCGATCCGCCACGGCGAGCGCAGCACGCGCGTTCTGCTCAACCAAAAGAATCGTGGTTCCTTGCTCGCGGATGCGACCGATGGTTTCGAAAATCACGTCCACCAACACAGGTGCCAAACCCATGGACGGCTCATCGAGAAGGAGCAATTTCGGCGATGCCATGAGTGCACGCGCCACCGCAAGCATCTGCTGCTCACCACCACTCATGGTTCCCGCGCGCTGCCCGATTCGCTCTGCCAATCGCGGAAAGAGCTCCAATACGCGCTCACGATCAGCAGCAACTGCGCCGTGGTCCTTGCGCAGGAATGCGCCGAGGTCAAGGTTCTCAGCAACGGTCATCCGGGGAAAGATGCGGCGACCTTCCGGTGAGTGTGCGATGCCGAGTGCAACAATTTCATGACCGGGCACACCTGAAATCGACTCACCCTGGAATGTGATGCTGCCGCTTCGTGGGTGCAGCAAGCCAGAAATCGTGCGAAGTGTTGTTGACTTTCCAGCGCCGTTGTTACCAATCAACGTGACAATTTCGCCCTCGTGCACATCGAGTGAGATGCCTTTCACTGCAAGAATTGCCCCGTAGCCAACCTGCAAATCGCGCACACTCAGCATTGCCACGCCTTGGTTTTGAGTCATGTCAGTGCCCTGCACTTCCTGCTGCACCTGTGCCCAGGTAGGCCTCAATCACGCGAGTATCTGAACGCACCTGCTCGGCAGTGCCCTCAGCAATTTTCTCCCCACGGTCAAGAACGGTGATGCGCTCGGAGACTCGCATGACGACGGACATGTCATGCTCAATTAGCAGCACCGCAGTGTCACGTTCTTCACGCAAGCGGTAAATGAACTCCACAAATCTCGCGGATTCCTGGGGGTTCATGCCAGCGGTGGGTTCATCGAGTAGCAGAACTTTCGGCTGCAGGGCAAGTGCGCGGGCTACCTCCAGGCGGCGTTGATCACCGTAGGAAAGGTTGCGCGCATATTCATCACGAGTGTGGCTGATGCCCACGAAATCGAGCAATTCCCGTGCTCGGTCGCGTGCCTGCGCCTCTTCACGCTTTTGCACACGTGTGCGCAAAAGCGTGGCGATGACTCCAGCCTTGAGTTGTGAATGCATGGCGACCATCACGTTCTCTTCGGCGGTCATCAAACCGAAGAGGCGGATGTTCTGGAACGTGCGCGCCAATCCAGCTTCAGCAATTCGGTGCGGAGGCAGACCAGTGACATCGCGGTCTTGAAACTCAACAACTCCGGAATCGGGTTTGTATAAGCCTGTGAGCACATTGAAGAAAGTGGTTTTACCAGCACCGTTAGGCCCGATGAGCGAAACAACGGATCGCTCGGGAACCGTGAAAGTCACGGCATTCACAGCAACAAGACCACCGAATGAGACAGTGATGTCGGTAGCACGGATGGCATCGGTCATGAACGTCCGCCTTCCGTCGAGTCCCCCGACTGCGGTGCATCAACACCCATACCGGCGTCGTCCGTTTGAGTTGCAAGTTTGCCTTCACTCGGTGGGTCCGTCTGGGTGTGAATGGCCTCTTCGGCCGCCACTAGTTCAGCTTCCGCGCCTAGGGCTGTCATCTGCCCTCGCTCGGGTTCACGCAAGAGCAACTTTGTGCGCCGCTCAGGAATCAGACCCTCACGCCGGAAGAGCATCATCAAAATAAGAATGATTCCAAAGAGCAGGAAGTTGTAGGAAGGGAAGTTGATTTGGGTGCCAAAGGCATTGTTGAACGTCTGACCGAATTGCACCAAGCCTGTGGAGTTAATCCACGCGAGCACCAGAGCGCCAATGATGACACCCCAGACATTCCCCATGCCGCCGAGCACGACCATCGCCAGCAAGATGATGGAGATTGAAAAGTTGAACCGTTCAGCAAAGACACCGTTGACCTGAGTGGCGAAGGCAGCACCACCAAGCCCACCGGAGAACGCACCAACTGCGTAGGCAGCGAGTTTGGTCTTGCGTAGTGGTACTCCCATCATGCTTGCTGCGAGTTCGTCCTCACGAATGGCAAGCCAGGCGCGACCCAAGCGGCCTTCTCGCAGGCGCAGTGAGAGAAGAACGACGAATGCGGCGATGCCGGCGTAGATAAGGAACTTGAACGCAAGATCAAATGGACCGAGCAACTTGCCAAACAGGTCGATGCCATCCACGGGCGTGATGCCCTTGCTGCCATTGGACAAGTTGAACCCGTTGATGTCTTCGCCATTGACGAACACCTGAGGAATGATTTCACCAAACCCGAGAGTCACGAGTGCGAGGTAGTCACTCTTCAGCCGCAGCGTTGGCCAACCGATGATGACACCCCAAAGTGCGCAGAAGGCTCCTGCAATGAGCAAAACCAGCCAGAAAGAGATGTGCACACCGTTGGGCAGTCCAATTGGTGGGTGACCAAGAATGTTGACACGCGCCGAGTCGAAAAACCCACTCATCAGCCAGCCGACGACATATCCACCGATGGCCCAGAAAGCAACGAAACCGAGGTCCAGAAGCCCCGCGTATCCGACGACGATGTTTAACCCGAGCGCGAGAATCACATACACAGATGCTTCGTTCAGCGCGGTCAAGGGCAGCCAGTCGTCCACAAACGATGCCACTTGGTAGGGCAGATGCGGCACCACGAACTGGTAGCCGAGGAAGATTCCGACAACGCCGACGGCAAAACTCAATGCCCATTTGCGGTCGGTCGCGATTGCAGGGCCTGGTCGAGTTGGTTTCAGCAGCGCCATGACATCACACCTTCTCCACGGCGTTGGAACCGAACAGACCGGCAGGTTTGAACACCATGAGCAAGATCAGAATTGTGAAGACCACCGACTGCGACCACTTTTGTCCAAGCCCGTGTGGCAGCCCGTCGTTAAGGCCCTGAATGACGCCAATAAGTAAACCGCCGAGCACCGCACCCGGCAAACTTCCAATTCCGCCGAGTACCGCTGAGGTGAAAGCGATTAGGCCAAGTTGAAAACCTAGGTTGTAATTGGTGGTGCCAACAGTTTGCTGATACATAACCCCAGCGGCGCCAGCAAGCGCACCACCCATCGCAAAGGTGAACGAGATTGTGCGATTGACATTGATTCCCATGAGTCGCGCAGCATCTTGGTCTTGGGCGGTGGCGCGCATGGCCTTGCCAGCACGCGTGCGCGACACGATGAATGTCATCAAACCAAGCAGTGGCAGGGTCACGCCAAGCACGATGAGCGCTTGCGAATTGACGGTGACACCGAAGAACATGTAATCATGATCCGGTAAAACAGTGTTCCAATTCTTAGGACCGGACCCGTTCCAACTCAACCCAATGAATTGCAGGATGAAGGACACACCGACAGCAGTGATGAGCGGAGCAAGTTTGGGCGCTTTGCGAAGGCGTCTATACGCGAAGAATTCAATCGCCACATTGATGGCACTGCAAAAGACCATCGCGCCAAGGAGCGTGGCGACGAACCACAAGAACCCACCCATGGAGGGTGACGTTTGTTGCAATAGTTTCGTGAGAATCCACGCGCTGAAAAGGGTGCCGAGCATGAACAAGTCACCGTGGGCGAAGTTGATGAGCTCGATGATGCCGTAGACGAGCGTGTAGCCGAGCGCAATGAGTGCATACAAAGCGCCATTGCTCAAACCTTGAATGCCTACTGTGAAAAACTGGGCTGGCGCAGCGATGAGATTCCAGATGAGCCAAGCTGAAACCCCAGCAAGAATCACGGCCGCGCTCACACGTTGCACTGTCG
>RGCY01000085.1 GCA_009918865.1 Actinomycetota bacterium | reverse complement strand
AGGAGGGCCGCCGCCTCCTTGAATTTTTTATACTCGATAAGCTGCCGGATGAGTTCGAAGCGGGGGTCATCCTCTTCGGCGTCCTCCTCCGCCATCTGCTGATCGACGGGGAGGAGTGTCCGGCTTTTGATGTAGAGGAGGTTCGCGGCCATGACGATGAATTCGCCGGCCAGCTCGATATTCAGAACCTGGAAGGCCTCGATGTAGGCCATGTATTGCTTGGTGATCCGCTCGATCGAAATGTCGTAGATATCCACCTCATCGCGTTTGATGAGGTAGAGCAACAGATCGAGCGGACCCTCGAATACATCAAGTTTGACCTTGTAGTCCTCCACGCGACTTTAAGGCCGCTTGTAGCCGCGTTTCTCGGCTTCGCGCTTCTGCTGGGTGCGGTGCTTGTCGTGTTCTTTTTTCTTGGTTTTGAGTTTGCTGATCTGGCGCGAGAGCTTGTCGACGACTTTGTCGATGGCCACATAGAGGTCGGCCTCGGCGTCTTCGGCGTGGATGTCGGGTCCGCTGAGCGCAAGGTGAACCTTCACGATGTAAGGCTTCTTGCGGTCGTGGTTGTGAAGAAGAACGATGTGCGCGGCGAGGATCGAGTTCTATGTCACACGTCGACGAGGCCACAGAGTCCGCTGCAAATGGCAGTAGGGCTTGCGCTGGTAGGACATCGCGCAGATCGATGACCTCATCCGCCGCAATCGCAAGCGACAACTTCTGACGTGGTTCGAAATGCGCGGCACTCACACCAGCGACGCTAGGAGCGAAGCGCCACCGCGCGCAGGTGTTCAGCCAGAAATGGTCCTTGCGACAGCCTCGAGTGCGCTCCCCGAAAGCCGATACTTCGTCCAGCCGGGCACAGGCTCAGCGCCCATGCTTTCGTAAAAAGCGATGGATGGAGCATTCCAATCCAGAACCGACCACTCAAATCGACTGTAGCCACGTTCGTGAGCGATGCCGGCAACTGTGGTGAGTAACGAACGCCCGTAACCCTGGCCTCGATGCTCGGGGCGGACATAGAGATCTTCTAGGTAAATGCCATGTCGACCACGCCAGGTGGAATATGTCACGAACCACAAGGCGAACCCTGCGATGGTGTCAGTTTCAGTGACAGCAACAAGTGCGTGACACAACGGCTGCTCACTAAACAAGGCAACTGCCAAGTCTTGCGCACTTGCCTCAACCGCATCGGGTTCGCGCTCATATTCGGCAAGTTCGCGAATCATCGTGTGAATCTCGTGAACATCTGAATCTACGGCGGCACGAATCATGGCGTGTTTGGCTCTCGCAGGTGAACACTGTAGAAGTCGCGGCTTGTGGCCGTGAACCATCTGTAGAGCGGCTTCTTGAAGTCCAGAACCTTGTGGGCCACGGGTCGGCGTGATGTGGATGACGCTGGTGGTTCACTGAACCAAAATCCGGCTGCCCAGTCTGGGTTGATGTCAAGTTGCATGGCTCGCACCGCTCCGGCTGCCTTCAGTACGCCAGCCAGAGTGCGCGCGGACAGGCTGTCACCAACGGCGAACACGATGTCGCCATCTGCGCGGATGCCAATTCCAGTTCGCCAGACAAAGTACGCACCTCCGAGCGTGCCACCCCATGAACTTCGCACGGCAGAGTTTGCAGACTTAGTCACTTTTCCATCATCCACAAGTAGTCGCAAATTTTGACGTACTGATTCGATATCGGAGGACATTGAAATGTCTTCACCCCACGCGCCGACGTTCACGCGCCCATCCCTGTATGTCACTAGTGATGCGGCGCCCGGGCGAAGTTTTCCTGCCGTCACGCCGTTGAGATAGAAGCCGCCGCGAGCGTCACTGATTTTGAATCCGCCGTTAAACGCCGCAACGAGTGTGGGCCATTGCGTTCGCACGATTCTGTCTGGAACGCCGAAGCGCGTGATGTCACCTGGGTCTTCATACCCAGGATGGAGTTGCAGGCGAATCCGCGAATGGTCCAATCGCATCACTGCAGTGAGGTAGGAAGTGTGCTCTGAGTCCGGTCGGAGATATGCAACGTTCACAACCGGTTGTCCGGCTTTGCTGACAACGCTCTGCCACTGACCTTCATTTGCGATTGGAGTTCCCGGGACGACTGGGGGGATGGGAGCTACTGGCTGTTTGGTTGGTTCAGAGGTCGTGGGTGTGGGGCGGGAAGTGACCGAGATGGTTGCGGTGCCCCCAACTTTGGGTGGGTGCACCGCGTAAGCCACTCGCTCGTAGGCAGTGATGGCAAATCCGAGACCGTGGCTTCGACCCCAGACCGCCACCTTTACGGCTAATGGGTCTGTGCCCGGCGCGCGACTTGCGATAAACACAATCACGCTGGCTGAGATGAGACCTAGGGCGACGACGACGCCGAGAAATCTGCGCCAACGTTTCCACCGCCGTGGAGTCGCTGAGTCTTTGCTCGCCTCATGGTCTGCCTGCTCCCCTGAGCGTGTGCGAGGCATGCAAAGGCTCCTTGTTTGAGTATCTGAGAAACACCGTGGTCAATGGAAATGTGACATGCGCACCGTACCTTGAGTGGCGCGTCAGGGGTGCTTAGGTGCAGGCGAACCCGAGTAGTGCGCTCACCCCAGCAGCCACATTCGGACGCGCATGTGCTGGGCTGTTTGCGAGGATTTTGCTGCGTATGGCGGCACTGCCCACGTGGGCGCAGTAGCGTTGCGCTGCCGAGGCGTTGGATTACCTGCTAGTGAATCGACTTGGAGAGCGTCGTGAACGAAGTGGCGAGTGCAGCCTTACCTGCGCACACGACGTCGCCTACACCGTCGGGCAATCGCGGATGGGCGTTGATTCAAGCCCTACGCCCCAAGCAGTGGGCCAAGAATATTTTGGTTGCAGCAGCGCCGTTGGCCGCCGGTGAACTTTCAGCATCAGGCATTGCCAATCGCGTTGTGTTGATGTTTGTGGCCTTGTGTTGTGCATCAAGTGCCGGTTACCTCATCAATGATGTTCGTGATCGCGATTACGACCGTGCTCACCCACGTAAGTGCATGCGACCTATCGCATCTGGCCAGGTCAGCACCATCGCGGCAGTTTCTTGGGCTGCTGGGTTAGTTGGTGTGTCAATCGTGACCGCGTCTATCTGCGGTCGCTCGGTGGCGTTGTTGACCGTGCTCTACCTCGCGGTGACGCTCGCATATTCGCTGTGGCTCAAGACTGTTCCTGGACTGGAAATGGTCATGGTTTCAGCCGGATTCTTGCTGCGCGCTGTGATTGGTGGCGTCGGAACATCCACGATGTTGTCCGGATGGTTCCTGATTGTCATTTGCGCTGCAGCATTGCTCGTTGTTGCAGGCAAACGAGTGGCAGAGATGCAGCGACTGCAGTCGGTGCCCCTTGACTCTGCAGCAGCACCTCGCACTGTGTTGACTGCTTACTCCGCTCGTTACTTGAACCTCATCTCGATGATGGCCGCGACCATCGCAGTTGCTGCATATTCCGGCTGGGTTATCTTCGTAGGCATGCATCGTGGTTCGGGCGTTCTCACGGCAGTGTCTGCCGCCCCGGTGACTGCAGGCATTGCACGGTATGTGCATGTCATCAACTCCGGTGGAGGCGAGCGTCCGGAGGATGCGCTGCTTGACGATTGGATGATGATTGGCTTAGGGGCCCTGTGGCTTGCGCTGTTCTCGACTTACGTGGCATCTGCGAATTGAGCCTGCGATGACGGCGCGCACAACGCTGACGGGGTGGGGGAGAACCGCAGCCACACTCGCGAATGTCGTTGCGGTCACCTCGGAATCAGCCGTGGCCGAGCGGATTCGCGAATCACGGGGGCCACTCATCGCGCGCGGATTGGGCCGGTCATACGGGGACTGTGCGCAAACTGCCGGTGGGACGGTCATCGACACAACCGGCATCACTGGCATTGAAGGCTGGGAACGCGGCGACGGAGTTGTCACGTGCGGTGCCGGCGTGAGTGTGCGATCACTCGTGAATCAGGCGGTGCCACGGGGTTGGTTCATCCCGGTCACCCCAGGAACGAGCAATGTGACCATTGCCGGTGCCATCGCCGCTGATGTGCATGGCAAGAATCATCACCGGGCAGGTGGATTTGGGCGGCACGTGCGAGCCATTGACATCGTCGACTCGTCAGGACAACGACGGCGCTTGCGACCAGGGACTATTGAGTTTGACGCCACGGTTGGTGGGATGGGCTTAACCGGCATCATCATTTCGGCTGAAGTGGCGCTCATGCCTATTCCAGGCGGCCAGATGAGTGTCAGCACGCGCCGCACCGATTCATTCGAAGACACGGTTGCGGCACTCACCGATGCTGATAAGTCCACCTATTCCGTAGCGTGGCTGGATTCACTCGCCACCGGCACCAAATTCGGCCGCGGAGTCGTTACCAGTGGCGAGCACCAGGTTGGCGACGTGCGCGAGCTCGTGCTCGCTTCGGAGCGCGTGAGTGCACCGGCGTGGGTGCCGCCGCGGTTGCTGAATCATGCGATGGTGTCGGCGTTCAACGCGGCCTGGCATCGTCGTGCACCGCGCCATCGGGATGCAGAGAAGCAGTCAATCCGCGAGTTCTTTTATCCATTAGATGCAGTTGCTGATTGGAATCGCGTCTATGGCCGGGCAGGTTTCGTGCAGTACCAGTTCGTGGTGCCCGATGCCGCTCTTGCGACATTGCGCCAGATTCTTGAGAAGTTTGCAACCGATGGGGTTGCATCATTTCTGACCGTCTTGAAGAGATTCGGTGCAGCCGATACTGGACTGATGTCGTTTCCGATGCCGGGTTGGACTTTGGCAGTTGACATACCTGCGGATACGCAAGGGCTCGCCACGCGACTGCGCTGGGCTGATGAGCAGGTGGTTGGAGTGGGCGGACGGATTTATCTAGCGAAAGACTCGCGGATGGCGCCAGACATGGTGGCTGCGATGTATCCACACCTGGAGCGCTTCCGCGAGGTGTGTGCGCGGATGGATGAGCGCGGAATCTTCGCATCCGATCAATCCATGATGAACTCCTTGCGCGAACCGCAACGGATAGTTGTCTTTGGTGGTGGCTCTGAGATTGGTCTGGCTATCGCTGCCGAACTTTTGGCACCAGCAACCCATGTCTGTTTGGTTGGGCCACGTGCGAGAAGTTTGGAAGACGCCGCTCGCGGTTTGGAGTCGCGTGGCGCAACTGTGAGCACACACATCTGCGACGCTCGAAACCTCCACGCGCATGAACAGGTCATTGCTGACGTCTTTAGTTCCGAAGTCGATGTGCTCGTCATTGCTGCCGGTGTGCTCGTCGGAGGCGGACAGACCCCTGATGTTCAGAGTTCAGTGGCATCGCTTGAGATCAATGGCACTGGTGCCACATCTTGGTTGATGCGCGCACATGAGCGGATGCGCGCTCAGGGTCACGGCGTGCTTGTGGTGTTGTCTTCTTTTGCGATTGCGCGACCACGGCCGAGTAACTGGGTTTATGGCGCGGGCAAGGTGATGCTTGACTTTGCAACGCGCGGATTGCTTGCTGCGCCATCGGACGGTGTTGATGTTGTGCTAGTCAGACCAGGCTTTGTCCACACCAAAATGACTAAGGG
>RGCY01000084.1 GCA_009918865.1 Actinomycetota bacterium | reverse complement strand
AGTTTCAACCGATGCATGTTCGCTGTTTGTCTTGCACTCCTTGCATGGCATCAACCCTGGGGCGACAACCCCACGGTGGATGAGCAGTCGTTTGGTGGCCGCAGGTATGCGTCCGGTTTCGCTGATAGTGGACATCACGAACTACGTGATGTTGGAACTTGGTCAACCCTTGCATGCATTTGATGCTGCACGAGTCGCTGGTTCGGTTCAGGTGCGCAACGCACTGTCGTCCGAAACTTTAGAGTTGATTGATCACACCACGCGGTCGCTGAGTACAGATGACATCGTCATCGCTGATGACGCCCACGTTTTGAGTCTTGCTGGAATCATGGGGGGAGTCGGCTCAGAGATTTCTGATGCCACCACATCAGTGTTGATTGAAGGGGCGCATTTTGACTCTGCAACGATTGCTGCATCGTGCCGCCGTCACCGCCTATCGACCGATGCCTCTCGACGATTTGAGCGTGGTGTTGATTCTGCGCTAGCGCCAATGGCGGTGCATCGCGCTGCAAGTCTGTTGGTCCAACTCGCTGGGGCAATTTCCGATGGTTTTCAGGCGATGGAAGTCGGTCAGCAATCGTGGGTTGTTGAGACAACCGTTCCGCGGATTCAAGGCATCCTTGGAATGCCCGTGACGACTGAGGAATGTGTTGCATCACTGCGCAGTGTTGGGTGCACTGTGGCCGTTCACGGCGATTCATTACAGGTGGTTGCCCCCTCGTGGAGACCAGACTTGACACAAGCATGTGATCTTGCAGAGGAAGTCGCGCGCGTTGTCGGGTATGACGTGATTCCCGCCATCGTGCCTTCGCCCACCGCGAGCACCGGCTTAACGCAAGCCCAACGCTCTCGCCGAGTGCGAGATAACCGCCTAGCGGCGCTGGGGTGGACGCAAGTGATGCTCTCGCCGTTCACATCTGAGGCGGCGGTGACTGCATTGGGATGTGACGCAGAGGACCCACGGCGTGCACTTGTCCCGCTTGTGAATCCGTTGTCAGACCAGGAGCCATTCATGCGCTCCACTCTTCTTCCCAGTTTGATTGATGCCATCAATCGAAATCGCAGTCGAGGCTTTGACTCCGTGGCGCTATTCGAGACATCTGCAGTGCATCGTGAGGTCCCTAGGCGTTCAGCAATCACGAGGCTAGGCGTCGATTGCCCCCCAACAGGTGAGGCATTGGCGCAGGCGCTAGCAGGGTTGCCGATGGAAAATGCCGCAGTGGCTGGTGTAGCGGTGGGTTCGTGGCGCGAGGCGTCTTGGGATTCCGCAGCGGTTCATTGGCAGTGGCACCATGCCATCGAAGCAGCTTGCAGTGTGGTTGAGTCCTATGGGTTTGTAGCGCACGTGTGCGCTGCGCAAACCGCCGGCTGGCATCCGGGTCGGTGCGCTGAAATCAGGCTCGGCACACCAGATGGCGATGTGCTCGGGTGGGCAGGGGAATTACACCCACGAGTGATTGAGGCCTTCGGTTTGCCCACACGTGCGATTGCCTTTGAAGTGTTGGTGGATGCACTTCAGGCGGCACAACTCAGTGCCACGACACCTGGTTTCGGATCTGCATTGGCAACATCGCCAGTGGTGAAGGAAGACATAGCAGTTGTTGTGGCTGATTCAGTGCCAGCGCAGGCAGTGGCTCACGCTTTGCGCACGGGGTGCGGTGCGTTGTTGGAGTCGCTCACGCTCTTTGATGTTTACACGGGTGCGCAGGTCGGCGCGGGTCGTAAGTCGCTGGCTTTCGCGTTGAAATTCCGTCACCCTGAACGCAGCCTTACCGATGACGAAGTGGCTCAGGTCCGGGCAGCCGGATTGGCAGCCGTTGCTGAACAATGTGGTGGTGTTCTGCGCGGCGCGTAACCTCGCGCCGCCATTCGTTTACCTCCGCGATTGTGACAGGATTAGGCAGTGTTCAATTCGCCGTGAATCGGGCACTGCGAGTGTCGTGAATGATCGATGCCTTGGACCATGGGAGGAAGCGTGACCGACCACATGCCAGAGCCTGGTCCACGTCGTCGGTGGCCGTGGATTGCCCTCGGTGCGGTGGTCGTGGTCGCATTCTTCGGGGTGTGGCTAGGCGTCACTGGGCGCAGTGTCGCGGCAGGGTTGCAGCAGGCGCGAACGGACATCGTGAGTGCACTGGCCAGCGATGCTGGAAGTGGCGATCTTGCTGTGTCTCTTGCACGGGCCCGTGCTGCGGTGGAGCGCGCTGACAGCCGAGTGCACGATCCAATCTGGTCCATCAGCGCTCATGTGCCCATTCTTGGCCGAACCCCGGCAGCAGTGCGTGCTGCAATGGTGCAGCTGCGCACTCTCATTCATGACGCTGCCAGCAATCTTGCCGGTTATCAGGGGTTGTTAAAGGTTGCGCCGATTTTGTTGGGGCTTGAACGCCCACACACGTGGCTTTTGCTCATGCAAAATGGAGCCGAAGCACGCGCAACTGGTGGCCTCATCGGTGCCACCGGGTTGTTGCGGGCAGACGGCGGTCGCCTCACACTCACGCGGATTGAACCGAATGACGTACTGGCATCCACGTCGCTCAGCCCTGAAGAAGCCGAAGCAATTGTCAGTAGTTCAAGAACTCGCGACTTATACGGCAGTGACCTCACGCGGATTCTTGATGTGAATCAAAGCCCAAACTTCGCGATAACGGCAAAGGTTGCAATGCAGTTAGAGCGCAAGGTGCATGGCGTTACTCATGACGGCGTGATCGCCATGGATGAGCACACGATGGCGGACTTGATGAAGATCTCTGGTCCGGTGCTCATCGGTTCCACAACCGTGACAGCTGACTCGGCCGTGAAGTTCATCACTCGCGATATCTACACACCGTTCATTGGAAAGCCAACGGAACAGGCAGTCCGTGAGAAGGATCGCACATTGGCCACGCTTGTCCGGGCAGTTTTTTCACAAATCTCTCGTGGCACCAGTAGCCCAACGAAACTGGCGCGTGTGGTCGCTGCTGCCGCAGCTGATGGCCGAATCTCGCTGTGGTCGGCGGATGTGAATGAGCAGGCATTGATTGGACTCACGTCCATTGGGAACACCACCGAGAATCCCAATCGCCCGGATATCCAGGCGGTAATCATCAATGGTGGCGGTAACAAACTCGAGGCCTACATTCAGGCACACGTTCAATATTCCCGGGGAACGTGTCTTACCAATCGCGCTGCTCGGGAGGCGCGCCTACGAGTCACCTTGGACAATCGCGCGCCAAGCTCAGGGCTTCCTTCCTATGTCGCCGGACGCATCGATTTGGGAATCGCCAATCCGAAGCCTCAAGGTTCGACCCGTGAAGTTCTAATGCTGCACGTGCCGCGAGGTAGCAGATTTGAATCGGCAACATATTCAGGCAAAGCCATCGAGCCGCAAGTGATTGCAGCCGAGTCTGGACGTCGCGTCTTCAAGTTCATAGTAGAAAGTGCGCAAGGGCAGCGACAAACTTTGGATGTTCGTTTCACACAACACACGAGTAACGAGAACGAAAATCCTGTCATAGGCATCCAGCCCATGGCGTTGCCCATGACAGCGGCAAGTGATTCCGCACCAATGTGCCCCAAAGATTCGTGACCTTCTGAAACCTGTCGACGGCAATGCGATCCACTAGAAGGCCGCTTTAGATGGTCCGAACCATATGAGGCAGATCAATTCGACTATGGACTATTGCCCATGTGGCAAGTGACCAAGGTCTGCTTACCATTGAACAGTCGGTGACAACAGGTCAACTCGATGTGAGTTGTCGTTACTTATTCTGCTGCGCAGAGACCAAGATGAATCCTTCACGGAGGGCAAGCATGGCTAACCTCTCGTTGTCCCGACACCCTTGGCGGTGGACAGTGGGAAGGTCTCTCCGGGAATAATCATGCCGGTCGCGGTCTGCCTGGCGTGAGGCGGAAGTCGTCAGGGTTTGGTCACATACGCGCAGCTGCGCTCAACTCTGGATATCTGAATGGGCCGAATAGTGTGAGTGGCGTTTCACCTTACGAAGCGCCTACATACGTTGGTGACTTTGAGTTCTTTGGTCGGCTTACGCGAGGGGCTCTCAATGAAGAAAGGCCCCGAAGTGGTTCGGGGCCTTTCTTCATTGAGCAGGAGCTGAGATCACTTCAGAACGCGGAAGCTCTTAGACCAGATGAGCACATCTGCATTACCGCCATCGTTAGCGTAGATGCGAACACTTTGCACACCAGCCTTGGTCGGTGTCCACGTTAACTTGTCCTTGGTAACCGCGAACGTGTCAGCCGAAACCTCAGACGTTGCAACAGGCTCGCCTTCGTCGTTGGCATCGCAAGCGAATGAACCGCGCGGCGTTGCTGCAGTGGCGCTGCCATCGAACACGCAGAAGGTAACTTCCGCATCTTCCGGAAGGAAGTTTACTGAAAACCCTTGCGTGCGACCCTTTTTGGCAATTGCGGTTGCCTTAACCATTGGCACATAGACAAACGTCGAGTCCGAACGTCCGTCTTCCTTCTGCGACGGCTGATATGCAATGACACGCAACTTTCCGACGTTGGCCGGCGTCGGGCGGCTGTACTGCATGGTGGTCGCAGGCTTAGTTGTTCTGCAACCAGCAGGGTCGTTCGAAACCCGCTCACTCTTCTTGTTGAAATAAATGAAGCATGGAGTGCCCGGCTCAACATTCAAAACCTTGATGGTGAACGACCCCTGCGCTGCAGGCCGAATGGTCGTACCCACGATTTGTACGTCAAGCGCCGTGCCGGATGGGTAGGCGCCTACGGGGGCGATGAGCCCAAGGGTGGCTAATCCAGCAATGAAGGCAATGCGAGAAGACCGAGTCATGGTACGGAGGATAGCAAACCAAGGCTGCCGCGCACAGTACCCGGGGGTAGTTTTCCCAGCGTGTCAGGCACACTAGTGACATGGCACACACTGCCCATCCGGGTTCAACGGTCCTTGACAACCTCCGGGCACGTGGCCGCCTTGCCGACAGCACTGACCTCGAAGCCTTATCAAGCGTGATTTCCAACCGCATCACGCTCTACTGCGGTTTTGACCCCACGGCCCCTAGTTTGCACATCGGGTCGCTGGCTACCCTGCTAGAACTGCGCCGGTTCCAGGCCGGTGGGCATCGACCGATTGTCTTAGTCGGCGGTGCAACTGGGTTGATTGGTGACCCGAAGGAATCAGGGGAGCGAGTGCTCAACTCCCGGGAACTTGTGCGGTCGTGGGTTGAACAAATGACCGCACAGGTGTCGAAATTCGTGGATTTGGAAGGCCCGAACTCTGCCCTCGTGGTTGACAACTACTCGTGGACAAGTGGCTTGGACGTGCTGTCCTTCCTGCGCGATATCGGTAAGCACTTCAGTGTCAACCGGATGCTTGACCGTGAGGCTGTGGCAGCACGGCTTGCCGGCGATGGCATTTCATTCACTGAATTCAGCTACCAGTTGCTGCAGTCCTACGACTATGTGGAACTTCATCGACGCTACGGATGCACGTTGCAGATTGGCGGTTCCGATCAATGGGGGAACATCACGGCTGGCGTGGATCTCATCCGAAGAGTTTCAGGTGAACGTGTTCACGCATTCACCATGCCCCTGGTAGTCAAGTCAGATGGAACCAAATACGGAAAGACTGAATCGGGCACTGTGTGGCTTGACGCCGCACTGACAAGCCCCTGGGCGTTCTACCAGTTTTGGCTCAATGCAGCGGATGAAGACATGCCGATGTTGGTGCGCACG
>RGCY01000083.1 GCA_009918865.1 Actinomycetota bacterium | reverse complement strand
CTCACCTTGGTGTTGAGGATGCGTGACCCATGGCCGCGGATTGGTGTCGGCGCAATGCCGCTTTCGCGCACTCCCTACCAATCTTCGGAGGAGTTAGCGGCGCGCACTGCGGTGCTGCACGCAGCATTCGACGCCGGATTCACCGTCGTGGATACCGCGGACGTTTATGCACCATCCGCCGACACCGTCGGGCATAACGAGCGCATCGTTGGTGAGGCTGCCCGAGCCTGGTCTGGGCCGCGCGAATCGCTTTTCGTACTCACTAAGAATGGTCTGCGTCGAGAGGGAGACCACTGGTGGCGAGACAACTCGCGCGATTGGATGCTTCAAGCCGCGGAACGTTCCGCTGAGTCACTGGGCTTTATTCCAGATTGCACCGCAGTTCACCGACTCAACCGCGAACAATCGTGGGATGAATGTGTGAGTGCGTTATGTGAGGCGCGTGATTCTGGTTTAACGAAATCCATCGGCCTGTCCAATGTGACGGCTGGCGAACTCCAGCGCGCGTGGGAGATTTCCGGTGGCAGTATCGTGCTGGTTGAAAATGAACATTCACCACGGCGACGCGATGACCAATCCGTCATCGATTTTTGTGGTGAGCACGGCATTGCCTACCTCCCATGGAGTCCACTTGGTGGTGGCGCAGAAGCCGCTCACCTAGGCGAGATCTATCCACAATTCGCGCTCGTCGCTGCAGCACATGACACCACCGCGCAGGTGATTGCACTTGCCTGGCTGAGCGCGCTAGGAGAGCGCGTGATTCCCATTCCGGGCTTTAGCCGCATTGACTCAGTATGGGCAAGTGCCGCCGCACACGATGTTCGCCTGAGCCCACAGGAGGTAGCGACGCTGACAGCCGTCGCGCCCGGCGCGGGCTCGGTCTTTCCCGACTAAACCGCCTTGTCGTCAACAAGAACATTGCATGATGGCGCATTAGGCTGTGACGCAGGTCACACATCCGCCCCATATTGAAAGGCAGCCCGTGTCTAAGCCTGTTGTGCTCGTCTGCGAAACCCTCTCCGATGCCACCTACGCGGTCCTTGGTGACACAGTGGACATCCGCTTCTGTAACGGTGCTGATGCCGCTGAACTGCTGGCTGCAGTGCCGGATGCTGCCGCCCTGTTGATTCGTAGTGCCACGAAAGTGACCGCCGAAGTCATCGCCGCCGCACCAAACTTGAAAGTGGTTGCCCGCGCAGGAGTTGGTTTGGACAATGTTGATGTGCCAGCAGCAACTGCAGCAGGTGTCATGGTGGTGAACGCACCGACATCGAACATCACCAGTGTGGCTGAATTGACAATTGGCTTGATGTTGGCTGTTGCGCGCAATATCGCATCGGCATCGTCGGTGTTGAAATCGGGCACCTGGGCGAAGTCAAAGTATTCGGGTTTCGAAATTGATGGCAAAACCATTGGCATTGTTGGTCTGGGCCGGATTGGTTCACTTGTTGCCGCGCGACTGAAGGCATTCGGAGTTGAACTCATCGCTTACGACCCGTTTGCAACTACTGAAACCGCAACCAAGTTGGGCGTTCAACTCGTGCCGCTGGATGAGTTGCTGGGCGCCAGTGACTACATCACGATTCACCTTCCGAAAACTCCCGAGACCACCGGCATCATCGGCGCTGACGCATTGACGAAGGTGAAGCCTGGGGTTCGCATCATCAACACATCGCGTGGCGGTCTTGTGGATGAAGTGGCGTTGGCCGCAGCCATCGCCGATGGTCGGGTCGCTGGCGCTGGGCTTGACGTTTTCGCGATTGAGCCGTGCACCGACTCGCCGCTCTTTGCGTTTGACCAGGTGGTCGTCACCCCACATTTGGGTGCTTCCACGGAGGAGGCTCAGGAAAAGGCAGGGCTATCCGTGGCGCACTCAGTCGTTGCGGCACTCACTGGTCAAGAGGTTCCCGATGCAGTCAATTTCACATCTCTGACCGCTGTTGCCCACTGAGCCTTCACCAAGCCGGCGCAGTAGCGTTCTGCACATGATGCTCGCCACGGACTTCGCCGTCACGCCTTGTTCAGCACCGGCAAGTGACGACTGGATTGCGGAAGTTTTTGCAAACCCAGGTTTCGCGCGACATCACACTGACCACATGGTGCAGGTGGATTGGGATGTGCAATCCGGCTGGCGAAACCCACGTGTCATTCCATACGGCCCACTCATGCTCGACCCCATGACGAGCGCGTTGCATTACGGTCAAGAAATCTTCGAAGGCATGAAGGCGTACCGTCACAGCGATGGCTCAATTGTGTGTTTTCGGCCAGATCAAAATGCGGCTCGGTTCGCACGCTCTGCCACTCGAATGGCGATGCCGACCTTGCCGGAAGATTTATTCATTGCATCAATTGAGGCGCTGCTTGCCCAAGATTCACGTTGGGTGCCGACTGGCACAGAAGCATCGCTGTATCTGCGGCCATTCATGTTCGCAACCGAACCTGTGCTCGGGGTCAAGCCCAGTGGTTCGTACACCTACCTGCTCATCGCGGCACCTGCCGGTGCGTATTTCCCGGGCGGCATCAAGCCGGTGACAGTGTGGCTGTCGACCGAGTATGTCCGCGCGGTTCCGGGCGGAACCGGTGAAGCGAAGGCAGCCGGCAACTACGCCGCATCCTTGATTGCACAAGCGCAAGCGGCGGAGCAGGGGTGTGATCAGGTTGTCTGGCTCGACGCGCTCGAGCGTCGCTTCGTTGAGGAAGTCGGTGCCATGAACCTCTACTTCGTGTTCGGCTCAGGTTCACAGGCGCGGTTGGTGACGCCAAAACTGACAGGTTCCTTACTCCCGGGAGTCACTCGGTCATCGCTGCTGACGGTTGCGCAGGATCTCGGCTATGCGGTCGAAGAGCGTGCCATTAGCGTCGATGAATGGCGAGAGGGGACTCAGGCGGGGGCCATCACCGAAGTGTTCGGTTGTGGCACTGCAGCCGTCATCACTCCGGTGGGGCACGTGAAATCAGCCATGGGCGAATGGTCGATGGGAGATGGCCAACCTGGTCCAGTTGCAATGCAACTTCGCGAAACGTTGCTGGGCATTCAGACCGGGCGGATTGAAGACCGCCACGGCTGGGTGCGACGGATGGGCTGACGCGAGTCGACATGCGGATTGCACGCGTCGCCATGGGCGACAACATTTCTTACGGCGTTGTTAGTGATGATGCTGGGCTCGCTGCGGACGGCTCCTGGACTGGCACGGTTTCGCTCGTTGATGGTGTGCCGTTCGGTGGGTCAGTGTCTGCGACTGGAGTTGTTAAGAGACTGGCCGATGTTCGACTCCTTGCCCCGGTGATGCCGAGCAAAATCATTGCAATTGGCAAGAATTATGCGGACCATGCGGCCGAGATGAAGGGCGAAGTGCCCACCGAACCCCTGATGTTCCTCAAACCTTCAAGCAGCATCATCGGTCCAGGCGATGCCATTCGACTTCCCGCGATTTCCAACATCGTGCACCATGAAGCCGAATTGGCAGTCGTGATTGCACGCATGTGTCGAGATGTTGAACCGGAAGATGCGCTAGAGGTTGTGCTTGGCTACACATGTGCGAATGACGTATCAGCTCGAGATTTGCAGAAGTCCGATGGTCAGTGGACTCGTGCGAAGGGGTTTGACACTTTTTGTCCACTCGGGCCCTGGATTGAAACGGATCTAGATCCAGCCGACACCAGTGTCCAATGCTGCGTGAATACCACCAAGACTCAAGATGGCAATAGTGGCGACATGGTCTTTGATGTGCCCACGTTGATTGCCGCGGTTTCCGCGGTCATGACTTTGATTCCTGGGGATGTGATTCTCACTGGCACTCCAGCTGGAGTGGGGCCTATCGTCGCTGGCGACACTGTTTATGTTGAGTGTGGCGGCATCGGCATTCTTCGCAATCCAGTGCTTGCGCGCTGAGTCAGTCACTCGCCGCGAAGGTCGCCACCGATAACCTGCGCTCATGCCTGCTTTACCCGTTGCCCCTGACGCACCTGTCCGAGTGCGTTTTTGTCCATCGCCCACCGGTAACCCACATGTCGGCATGGTGCGCACCTGTCTGTTCAACTGGGCTTATGCACGGCACACCGGAGGCACGTTCATCTTTCGGATTGAAGACACTGACGCGGCACGCGATAGTGAAGAGTCCTATGAACAACTGCTCGAGGCACTTCGTTGGCTCGGTTTCGACTGGGACGAAGGACCAGAGGTTGGTGGGCCACATGCCCCTTATCGGCAGTCTGAGCGCATGCAGATTTATGCAGATGTCGCAGCCAAATTAGAAGAAGCAGGTTTTGCCTACCGCTGTTTTTGCACCCCTGAGGAACTTGAGGAACGCCGCGAAGCTGCCCGTGCTGCCGGAAAGACTCCTGGTTATGACGGTCACTGCCGCAATCTCGGTGACGCTGAGCGTGCCGCTTACGCAGCCGAAGGCCGTCAGGCTGCCTTGCGTTTTGGAATGCCGGGGCATGATTTTGTTTGGAATGATGTGGTGCGCGGCGAACTTCGGTTCGAAGCCGAACATGTTCCGGACTATGTCTTGGTGCGTGCTAACGGCGAACCGTTGTACACGCTGGTCAATCCTGTAGATGACGCACTCATGGGTGTCACGCATGTGCTGCGTGGAGAAGATTTGCTATCAAGCACGCCTCGGCAGATAGCGCTACATAACGCACTTGCAGACATTGGCGTCGGTCATGGACTCATGCCGAACTTTGGCCATTTGCCGTACGTGATGGGGGAGGGTAACCGCAAGCTTTCTAAGCGAGACCCCGAATCTTCGTTGCGCATGTATCGCGACAGCGGTTATTTGCCCGAAGGCCTAGCAAACTACCTTGCTCTTCTCGGTTGGTCTTTTGGTGAAGACCGGGAGTTTTTCAGCAAAACGGAAATGGCCGCAGTGTTCGATGTTGCGCGAGTGAATCCCAACCCGGCGCGATTTGACCTTGCCAAGTGCACCGCGGTCAATGCTGACTGGATACGGCATTTGTCGGCAACGGATCTCGCTGAGCGACTCATTCCATATCTGCAGAGTGAGGGAGTGCTGGCGGAGACGGTGACGCCAGAACAGCACGCTCTGCTGTTGCAGGCTGTGCCGTTGGTTCAAGAACGCATGGAAGTGCTCACTCAAGGTGTTGCCATGCTCAGTTTCCTTTTCGTCGGTGATCGGTTCACGCTCGATGCCGATGATGCCGCTGCAGTACTCACTGCGGACTCGCAACCGGTGCTCGCGCGTGCTCATGACGCGCTCGACGCACTGGCTTCTTGGAACACAACGGACATCGAGGCCGCCTTGCGCGAAACACTCATTTCTGGGTTGGGATTGAAGCCGAAGGTTGCGTTCACTGCGGTGCGAGTTGCAGTCACCGGTCGCCGTGTTTCTCCGCCGTTGTTCGAGTCTCTGGAGCTACTCGGTCGAGATATGTCACTTGCGCGGTTGGATGCAGCCAGAAAAATGCACTGAAATATGGCTGAAGGCGCCGCATGCGTGCGACGCCTTCATTTTGCCGAGGTAGCCCCGACGGGATTCGAACCCGCGCTACCGCCTTGAGAGGGCGGCGTGCTAGGCCACTACACAACGGGGCCGTGGCCGTGATGCTGGGTGCACCGATGTGGAGCACCATTCATCCGCAGTCGTAAGGGTAGCGAGCGCAAGGCCAGCGCTCTCATGCTGGGTCATTGGGCAACCATCGAAAAGTGATTGTTGTCGTGGCATTGAGTCAGAGATTGGTCGCTTCGCATCGAGCACCGGTGCGCGGAGAAAACGCGATGTTCAACTGCGCTTTTGCTGGGGTACCAGGACTCGAACCTAGACTAACTGAACCAGAATCAGTTGGGCTGCCAATTACCCCATACCCCATCGCTCTCATTGTGCGCGAGAAACGTAAACCAATTCATGAAGGAATTGATTCGACGCTGCCATCGCGTTCGTCAATGA
>RGCY01000082.1 GCA_009918865.1 Actinomycetota bacterium | reverse complement strand
CACATACACAGTTGCGATAACAGTGCCGGCAGAACCAACGTCAGTTCGCGCAGCGCGAATGAGTGCGGCATGCCCTTGATGCAGCGCCCCCATGGTCATCACGACGGCACGCGATGAGCGCTCAGTGTGGGCACATAGGTCATCGAGTTCAGCGCGCGAGCGCAGCAGTGCAATGGTCATTGCACATCCCCGGAAGCATCAGATGATGCGAGCACTGAGAGAAGACGTTCTGCAAGTTCTGCGGAGAGCCGACCACTTGCGAGCGCACGATCTGCGGTGAGCCGCGCCATGGCCACATAGGCATCACGCGAAATCGCGCCCTGTGCGTTCATTTGTGCCACATGCTCAGCAACAGAACCCGCATCGCCGCGTGAGACCGGGCCAGTGAGTGCGTCATCACCTTTATCTAGGACATTTTCCAACGCCGCGCGTAGCAATGGCTCGAGCAAGTGGCGTGGTTCGTCCACTCCTGCACGGCGCAGCAAGTCCATCACTTCAGCCACAAGAGTGGTCAAATGATTCGCGCCGTGTGCGAGAGCGGTGTGGTAGAGCGCGCGTGATTCTTCATTCACCCACACTGGCTCGCCACCCATTTCCACCACGAGTGCTTCTGCAACTGCTCGCAACACTTCCGGCGCGGTGACGCCGAATGGACATCCGGAAAGACGCGCAAGGTCAACGCTGGTGCCGGTGAAAGTCATCACGGGATGCAGCGCGAGCGGTAGCGCACCTTGTTCAACGGCAGGTTGCAGCACGGATGTTCCGTAACGGCCAGCAAGATGCACAACGAACTGACCGGCTTGCCACACATGGGCGTGCGCAAGGCCGGTGACTAAACCGGGAAGTGTGTCATCTGGAACGGCAAGCAAAACTAAATCGGCGTCCGCAACGACCTCAGGTAAGGCTCGCAGTTGGGCTTGCGGAATGAGCGACTCCGCACGCAGACGCGAAGTGTCGCTGACGGCGTAGGCGGCTGTGATGTCGTGACCGGCACGAGCCAGTGCCGCAGCCACGGGACCTCCGGCGCGACCAACTCCAATAACTCCCACGCGCAGGCGGGAGGTGGCGGCTGATGCGGGCTCGGTCATGGCAGGTAACACGGTAGTGCGCGACGGGTGTGCGAGCATTCGCGCCCATGACAGCCGCCACGGATTCCCCGAGCCGGCTCTATGGGTTGTCCCTTGCTGATGGGCTTTTGACCGATGGCGTGCTCGATTTAGGGATGGCGCATCCGAGCGCTCACGGTTTGACCCGGCTGCGCATGACACTCGATGGCGACGGACCCGATGCGTGTGTCGTTGACGCGGAAGTGATTGTCGGTTCAATGCACCGCGGCGCTGAGAAGCTCTTCGAATCACGGGATTACCGACAGGTGCTTGCGCTAAGTGATCGGCATGACTGGCTCTCGCCGGCAGGTTCGGAAGTTGGCGCGGCCATCGCAATGGAGACGATGTTGGGCATCACCCCACCGCGGCGTGCGCAGTTGCTGCGGATGTTGGTGTGTGAAGTGAGCAGAATCGCAGCCCATGCGTTGTTTCTCGCGGAGTTTTCGTGGTCGCAATGCGGTTTGACTGACGGAAGTGTGGGTTCAGATGCGTTACGCACGTCTGCAGCGATGCGGCAGTGGCGCGAGCGATTGCTGGCATTGATTGCTGAAGCCACAGGGGCGCGCATGCATGTGATGTGGACTGTCATCGGCGGTGTGCATCACGACCTTCCGCGAGAGTGGGTGGCCTCCGTTCCTGCGCGATGTGCGGACGCAGGCGCCCTTGAGTGCATGCATGAAGTTTTGAATCATGATGATGTTGTTTCTCGGCTTAGCGGCGTTGGAGTACTCACACCGGAGTTGGTTGAAACGTTTTCGATGTCTGGCGTGCTCGCGCGTTCATGTGGTGTGCAGATGGATGTCCGCCTAGACCGCCCATACCTTGCGTACGCAGAGTGTGATTCCTTTGTGCAGATGCGTTGCAGCAATGATGGTGACGCTCTCGCGCGATTGAAGCTACTCGTTGCTGAGCAAGAACAATCCTTGGGACTCATTCATGCAATCTGCGATGCGCTGCAGTCATGTGATGGCGATGTGAATGTGACACTTCCGAAGGTTGTGCGCCTTCCAGAAGGCAGCATCTACACCGAAACTGAAAGTGCGCTTGGCATAAACGGTTACTGGCTTGTTTCACGCGGTGACAAGACTCCGCATCGTTTAAAGATTCGCTCCGCATCATTTAACAATGTTGCAGCGTTGCCGCATGTTTTGCGCGGTATGCGTGTTGCTGATGTTGTGCCGACACTTGCGACCTGGTTCTTCATCAGTGGCGACATTGATAGGTAGTGACGAATTGATAGGTAGTGACGGCAAAGTTCTTGGCGTTCTTTGACGACTCGGGTTGCGTTGTGCAACAGGCGAGTTCGACTTACGTGTGGACAAGGTGTGGACAACTCACGGTGTTGTTGTGCATAAATGACAAGCTTTCGTGGATAAGTCACAGAAGTCGGAAAATGCTTGATTTTGTTGAGAAAAACTCTTGACGACTTGGTTTCGCGCAGACTACAAATCTCCCATCTCGCCGGTAACGGCGAAAGGCAGGAAAACGGTAGTCAGCTCAACCGCAAGGAAGAGCAACGCGAACGACGACGCGAAGGCAACTGAGACCCTGTCGGACAAGGCACCGAACCAGGCCGCGATCCCGCAAGGGGTCCGCAACGAACGGGAACGTCGAACCCGAGTCGAGTGTGGCGAAAGCCGCGAGCAGGTTCGGGAGCCGGTCCAACGGTGAGACCCGCGCACTCATACTGCGCGGGTCTCACTCGTTTGTGGGCAACCAACTCAACCCCACTGCACTGGTGTTCAACTATCAATGGCGTCGCCGCCGGGCTCGACGCGCAAATGAATCAAGGGCACGCAGCACTTCATCGCTGCGCCAGGTTCGACCACGCAACCGACTGCCCGATTCGACAACGACGCCTGCATCAATCAGCGGTTGCAGGGGAGCGTATGTGTTGCTCGCCGATAGGCCCAGTTTCGTGGCTATCAGCGGCACATCAACAACGGGATGCTCGAAAAGTAACTGCGCAATTTGCCAACTATGTGAGCCTTTACGCGCGCGGATTCGTCCATTCCATGCTTTCTGGATCGCATCAAGTTCAGCCACTAACTGCTTGCCATTTGCAATCCCCATGAAAGTCGCATCGACAAGCCTCATCACCATGGAATCACGATCTCCTTGGCGATATGAGTCCAAAGCTCGGAAGTACCCCTCAATCTCCGTCAGCAGCCCCGCGGAAATTGGCACAGTGATGTGTCGCGTCAATCCTTTTCCGTGCAGCATGGCGTGAATCAAAGCCCTCCCGGTACGCCCATTGCCGTCGGTGAACGGGTGAATCGTTTCAAATTGTGCGTGTGCAATCGCTGCCTGAGCCAGAACCGGAATGTCGTCTCGTTGCATGAATGCAACCAAATCGTCAATTGCGTCAACGACACGGCTGTGGTGCGGTGGAACGAAATGGGCGTCGTGTGGTCCGAGTCTGCTGCCACCAATCCACACCGGTTCACTTCGCCACTGTCCCGCTCCTTGGGGGTCGTGGTTCTGCATGAGCGCGTGATGCATCGCCAAGATGGCATCCGCCGACATGCTGCTAGCAAGATTTACTGCCGCCGTCATCGCGCTGGTGTTGGACACAATTTGCGCTGCGTTACTCCCGTCTTTTGTGCCGAGTAGTTCAGCCTGGGCAATTGCTCGTGCAGATGCGGTCAAGTTCTCAATTTGAGAGCTTGCCGCAGCCTCTGTGCGCAGGAGCAGTCCCGTGAACGGTGCGACAATTGCTCCTGACTGTTCGTCGAATCTCGCGAGTTCACTGGCTGCGTCATCTACTGCCGATGCCACCTCTGCATCGAGATTAAACGCCAATGAGCTGATGGCGGCCGGAATTGAGGAGTCGTAAGGCCCACGATGTAGGCGAATCTGGTTTCGCGAAGCCTGTCCCTGTTCGTAGCGAGACACCCACGGAAGTCGCTCAAAGGTGACACCTGGCCACCGCCCTGGCGCGCTAGCAACATCCGATGTCACGAGAACTCCTTATTATGACTTACTCAGTAAATCATAATAACACACCTGAAAGATGTGTCCTGTTCACTATCCATCAAGGGTGTGGCGGCGCTCGACAAGCCTCCGCCGCTGCCCCCCGTCAGCCTGGTCGGCTCAGGATGTCCCACTTCTTGATGCGGAACTCTGCATCGGTGAGGATGCCCGCGTCGCGCAATTGCGCAAGTTGTCGAATCAGACTCGCTGATGATTCAGTTAATTCAACGCTGCGCCCGACAAACCCGGACTTTGCGCGCTCGAACTCCTCTTCGGAGAGCAATCCTTCATTGCGCAGTGCAGCCAGTTTGCTCACTGCATCGGCCATGGTTCCCGACGCTGATGCCAACGCCGAGCCGGTCATCGCGCGTTGCAGGTTCTGAACCAGCATCTCAAACTCCAGATAGGGAGACATCACAGCAACTGCGCCACCGGGGTAGGTCAACTCAAGTAGCGAGACCTGTTGCGGCTTCTGCCCAAGCACTCTTCGCAGAGCAGCGCGCGGCTGAGTTTGTAGCCCCACACGCCGAGCACCTAGAGATGTGATGTGAGTCAGTGGGATAGCCAGTGTGTTCACGGGTTCTGGAAATGTGTCAATCCGGCTTGACAGAATTCCAGTGCGCACGCGCTCCGTGCGCCAAGACATCAACCACACGTTTGCATTCGTCAACGCAACTTGCTGCCAACGTAAACCCCCGAACATTGAGTCAGTGCTGCCCTTGCGCGCGTTAAAGCGCTCATGCCAAATCTCGGTGTAGCAACGCGAATACCCCACCACTTTTTCACCAGGTGCAAGTGCGTGCGAAAGACCGTCCACCCACTCAGGCCCCCACGACGGTTCATTGAACATTGCTACATCCCCTCATCTGCAAACTCAAGGAGTATGCAATCAGCACTGTCTGACACATGAGCCGTCAGTTCTCAGACCACGCTTCGACTGTGTTTTCAACTTCCTCCGGGTCGGCACGACTCGCGCGCAGTCAAAATCCCTGCCCAATCAAAGCTCTGGCAGTGCGATGCCACGCGCGAGCGCGCCATAATCGGCAAACACCCCTAACCTCCCCACATGTCCTTACGCGTTAAGCCCGGCACTGAGTGGGCATCTGTTTATTCACAAGCCCGCGCACTTGCACCCGAAGCATTCGAGTCTGACCATCTGAACAACCTCATCGCCGGGCAGTGGCAGTCACTAGGAACCACGGGTTCGCATGCAAACCCGGTCGATCAGTCGCCAATTCCCGGACCGCCGCGGATTGACCAAAGCACCGCCATGGCTGCGGTTGAGAGTGCTGTCCAACAACATAACGCGTGGGCGTCAGTTGACTTAGACGAACGCAAGTCACGAGTAGCCACCGCTGTTGAAGGTTTGCGCGAAGGTCGCGACACCATCGCTCTGCTATTGGCGTGGGAAATTGGCAAACCATGGCGACTTGCTTGTGCAGATATTGATCGTTGCATCGATGGCGTGGAGTGGTACCTCACACACATCGAACGTCAGCTTCAAGGTCGCAGCCCACTGCCCGGTCCGATTTCGAATATTGCGTCTTGGAACTATCCGCTGAGCGTGCTGGTGCATGCTGAACTCGTTCAAATGCTCGCGGGCAATGCAGCGATTGCAAAAACCCCATCGCAAGGTGGCTTTCACGCACTCACACTGGCCCATGCTTATCTCGCGCGCGCAGGGCTACCCGCAACTCTGGTCAGTGGTGTCGGCGCAGAGCTCAGTGACGCACTCGTGTCATCACCGGAGCTTGGTGCGTTTGCATTTGTGGGTGGTCGTTCCAATGGTCGCGCAACCCTGGAACGACTTGGCAACTTCGACCGCCGTCACATTCTT
>RGCY01000081.1 GCA_009918865.1 Actinomycetota bacterium | reverse complement strand
TCGATCAGAGCTTTCGCACGTCGATAACTTAAATTTACAACATCTTGGGACATGGTTTAATTGTCGCCGGCCTCAGCTCAAGATTCAAGCACGGAAGGCATTTTCAAAACGAATGGGTCTTCCTCTTCGGAACGCTTTCTCTTCGATTCGGAGAAGTTCGTTATATTTTGCGGTTCGTTCTCCTCGGGACAGGGAGCCCGTCTTAATTTGGCCACAACCACTTCCAACAGCTAAATGGGCAATCGTGACATCTTCCGTTTCCCCAGAGCGATGAGAAACCACACTACGATAGTGGTGTTTGCTCCCCAAATTCATAGTGTCCATGGTTTCGCTTAGCGTACCCACTTGATTAACTTTGATCAAAATAGAATTTGCGGCTTTGCGTACAATACCGTCGCGAAGGCGTTTGACGTTTGTTACAAAAAGGTCATCGCCAACAATTTGCAGACCCCGCGACGCAACAACCTGCTCGGCAGTACCTTCACCCGCAAGAATGCCTGCAATCACTTCGCGTGCCAATTTGTCGTTGATGGTGCCAGCGGAGATGAGCCGTTCAACATCAACAATGTCCGCAGGAGTGATGGCAAGTTCGGCAAGTTCGATGCCTTGGTCGTTTGCTGTGCGCGCGAGTTCGCCAAGCCACCACTTGCGTGCTGCGGCGTGATCGGCACCGGCGGCGATGGTTGCAAGAACAAGGTCAATCGCACCGGAATTAATGATGGCATCCATCTCGGTGTCGTTGAGACCCCACTGTCCTTGCAAGCGGGTGCGTCGCGCAGCCGGGGGCTCAGGCAGCGTGGCGCGCAACTGCTCAACCCACTCACGCGATGGGGCGATTGGCACCAAATCGGGCTCGGGGAAGTAGCGGTAGTCCTCGGCTTCTTCCTTGGAACGACCAGACGTGGTCAAGTTTGTGTCTTCGTGCCAGTGGCGAGTTTCCTGCGTGATGCTGCCGCCACCTGCGAGCACCGCCGCTTGGCGCTGCATTTCGTAGCGGATGGCTTTTTCAATGGACCGCAGTGAGTTGACATTCTTGGTTTCGGTGCGAGTGCCAAACGGCGCTTCCGCGTGAGCGCGCAATGAGACGTTTGCGTCGCAGCGGAGGGAACCTTGGTCCATGCGCACATCGGACACATCGAGAGCGCGCAATAAGTCACGCAACATCGTCACGTAAGCCCGAGCAACGGCTGGCGCATACTTTCCGGCCCCAACAATCGGTTTGGTAACAATCTCAATGAGTGGGATGCCTGCGCGGTTGTAATCAACAACGGAGTAATCGGCTCCATGAATTCGCCCAGTTGCGCCGCCAAGGTGGGATGTTTTGCCCGTGTCTTCTTCCATGTGAGCGCGTTCAATCTCCACCCGGAAGACCCGAACTCCTTCATCGGTTTCCACTGGAACATCGAGCCAACCGTTGAACGCAATCGGCTCGTCATACTGCGATGTTTGGAAATTCTTCGGCATATCTGGATAGAAGTAATTCTTGCGCGCAAACCGGCACCATTGCGCAATCTCACAATTCAGTGCCAACCCAATACGAATGGCACCTTCAACACCACGTTTGTTCAGCGCGGGCAGTGCCCCTGGTAGCCCCAAACACACAGGGCAAACCTGAGTGTTGGGGGCCGCGCCGAACTCAGTGGCGCAGCCGCAGAACATTTTGGTCTTGGTGTTCAACTCAACGTGCACTTCCAAACCCATCACCGGGTCGAAAGAGTTGATGACATCTTCGTAAGGCATGAGTGCCGGAGTCTTCATACTGCTCACAACGACACCGCCTGGCTAAGAAGCGGTGCGCCCCATTGGGCAAGCAACGCGGCTTCAAGTGCGCCGCCGACGGCGTAGAGCCGTTCGTCAGCGCGAGCCGGCGCCATGATTTGCATGCCCACAGGCAAGTTGTCTTCCGGCGCGAGACCAATTGGCAGCGACATACCCGGAGTGCCGGCGAGATTTGCTGGAATGGTTGCAATGTCATTGAGATACATCGCTAGTGGGTCGTCAAGTTTTTCGCCAAGTTTGAATGCGGTCGTTGGCGCTGTTGGCGACACCAACACATCAACCTTTGCAAAAGCATCGTTGAAGTCGCGCTGAATCAGAGTGCGAATCTTTTGTGCGCTGCCGTAGAACGCGTCGTAGTAACCAGCGCTGAGTGCGTATGTGCCGAGAATGATGCGTCGCGTGACTTCTTCACCAAATCCGGCAGCACGCGTGCGCGCCATGACCTGCTCAACCGATGATTCACCGTCATCGCCAGCGCGTAGGCCGTAGCGCATGCCGTCGAACTTTGCGAGATTGCTTGAGCACTCACTTGGCAAGATGAGGTAGTACGCAGCAAGTGCATAGTCAAAGTGTGGGCAGGAAACTTCCACAATTTCGGCACCGAGTTGAGTCAACACGGTCACGGCTTCGTCGAAACGCTGGCGCACGCCGGCTTGGTAGCCCTCACCACCGAGTTCCTTGACCACGCCGATGCGCATCCCTGAAAGGTCACGCGTACCAGCAGCCGCAACCACATTCGGTACGGCATCGGTCAACGATGTGGAGTCATGTGGGTCATGACCAGCGATAACAGAATGCAGTAGCGCGGTGTCGAGCACGGTGCGCGCGCACGGACCGGCTTGATCCAGCGATGATGCAAGTGCAATCAGCCCATAGCGAGAGACTGCCCCGTAGGTGGGCTTCACACCAACCGTGCCGGTGACGGCCGCGGGTTGGCGGATGGAACCGCCGGTGTCGGTCCCGATGGCTAGCGGCGCTTCATATGCGGCTAGGCAAGCGGATGAACCACCACCGGAACCTCCAGGGATACGTTCCAAATCCCAGGGGTTACGGGTGGGACCGTAAGCCGAGTGCTCCGTTGATGAGCCCATCGCAAACTCATCCATGTTGGTCTTACCCAAGATGACTACGCCTGCATCTTTGAGACGTTTGGTCACAGTTGCGTCATATGGCGGGCGCCAGCCTTCAAGCATTTTCGACCCACAGGTGGTGGGAATGCCCTGCATGCACATCACATCTTTTAGACCAAGTGGCACACCGGCCAAGGGTCCAAGTGTTTCGCCCGCGGCGCGCTTGGCGTCAACTGCTTTCGCGGCTGCAAGTGCACCCTCTGCATCAACGTGCAGAAATGCATGAACACGATCATCAACAGCACTGATGCGGTCAAGATGTGCCTGAGCTACCTCCACGGCGCTGACATTGCCGGTTGAAATCGCGCCGGCTAAATCAGCGGCGCTTTTCGTGATGAGGTCACTCATCTCACGCCTCCTCATCCAAAATCCGGGGCACACGGAAGCGCGAATCCTCAACGCTTGGTGCGCCAGAGAGCGCCTGCTCGGCCGTTAGAGACTGCCCCGGTTCGTCTTCACGGAACACATTTGTCAGTGGCTGTGGGTGACTTGTGGCCGGCACATCGTCACCGGCAACCTCAGAGACCTTGGCAACTGAACCAAGAATGACCTCAAGTTGACCGGCGTAATAAGCAAGGCGGTCTGTGGGGATATCAATGCGCGCCAGTCGTGCCAGATGGGCGACATCAGCAGGTGTGATTTCAGGGCTTGCCACGCGCGGAGTCTAGGCAAACAGGCGGGCCGCCTAGGCGAGCCCCTGTCCGGGTAGGCGGTGGGGTGCCAGCGCAACGGGGATCACACCAGCACCCCACCATGAGCAACTCATCCGAATCACGCCACACCCCTCACGACACCGTCCCCAATCCGACTGAGGCAGACATGGCAACAGCATCTGTGCCGACAGCGTTGATTTGTTGCTAAGTGGTCAGACTGCACCAAGAAATCGATAACAGTGACCAAACAGTTGTCCACACTCATTGACCATCTGTCCACTGCACGTTGCCATCAAGCCGTTTGCCGCGGTGATGTGTCGTAGGTTCGCGACAAGTCGACAAGCGACGCGATTCACGCGCTCGGCAACGGGAGATGTATGCCAACCATTCACCTTGGTGGAGAAGGGTGGAGTCTGGCAAGAGCATGGCCAGAGACCTTTAGCCACGAACGTTGGCAACAGCAATTGACGGCATTACTGCGCGGAACTGTGCAATGCCGCAGTTTTCTGATGCGCAGCAATCTCCCGTCGCTGCGCTTTGTTGCAATTGACTGGTCGCACCCTGGAATCGGCAAAGTGACGTCACCAGACTGGGAACGCTCGACAAGGCGGGCTCGCGGCTCGATTATCGAACGCTTCACCGTCGGGGATTCGAATGTTTCTTTCACTGCTGGCAGCAATGGACGACGGACAGTTACAAGCGCGACCACAGCACATGTGAACACCGCGTGTGATACCGCTGAAGAGCGTATGCATGAATTAACTCTGGAAGAGCCAATTCGCGTGTGCTCCGAGACCGCCGCAGCACTCGCACTGATGTGTGAAGCGGTCACGATTGTTGCACTGAACATTGTGGGCGGACCAGTGGTCGTTGACCTGAGTTCGACGCAACCCCCGAAAAGCAGCGCACGAGACACCGTGAGCCCACAGTTGCGTGCGCGCCTAGATGAACTTGACCCATTCCAATCCAAAGTGCTAGAGCTGATTTGCGGCGGCTGGACTAACGCAGAAATCGCGACTGAGACTCGTATGAGTCTGAGTTCAGTGCGAGCAGCAACATCTGTCATTTACGAACGATTAGAAGTTCGCAATCGTCATGAGGCTGCTGCCTTGTGTGGCGCGGCATTCACCAGACGCATTCAATCCATCTAAATCGCTGACGGGCCGCCTTCAAGCAACCGCGAAAATGCTGCCGCATCGAGCACGGGAACGCCGAGAGCCTCTGCCTTGGCGAGTTTTGAGCCGGCACTTTCACCTGCAATGACGAAGTCCGTCTTCTTGGACACGGAACTGGCTACTTTGGCGCCTGCTGCCTGTGCGGCTTCGGTGGCACCTTCGCGGGTGTAGCCGGGCAAAGTTCCGGTGATCACCAGCGTTAATCCCGTGAGCGGTCCAGAGACGGCGTTGGTGCTGCGCTCTTCACGCATGCGCACACCAGCTGCATCCCAGGCGCGCACGATGTCGAGTTGCCAATCGTGGCTGAACCAGTCTTTGATGGATTCGGCAATGACACCGCCCACTCCCTCAACCGCTGCCAAAGCCTCCGCATCGGCGTTCGCTATGGCCCAGATGTCGCCAAACTCTCGAGCAAGCGCTTGTGCTGCCGTTGGACCGACATGACGAATTGAGAGGGAGACAAGCACGCGCCACAACGGTTGTGATTTGGCGCGATTGAGATTTTCGAGCAGTTTCTCCGCGTTGGCAGTTAACTCGCGCGTGCCATCGGCGCTGGCACGGGTGAAAAAGGTCGACTTACTCAGATCCTTCGCGGTCAGCGCAAACAGGCCACCTTCGTTTTTTAGAATGCCATCGTCAATTAGAGCTGCAGCGGCTCTCTCTCCTAGTCCCTCAACATCTAGGCCATTGCGAGCACCGACGAGTTCAAGCCGGCCGCGCACCTGCGCCGGGCAGCCCTGACGATTCAAACAGCGGATGTCGACATCTCCTGGCTTTGCTTGCCGCAGTTGGCTACCGCACGACGGACACTGGGTGGGCATCACAAATGCGCGTTCGCTGCCATCGCGTAATTCAACGACAGGACCAAGGACTTCAGGGATGATTTCGCCGGCTTTTCGTAGAAAGACCACGTCACCAATCAGGACACCCTTGCGCACAACCTCTTGGGCGTTATGCAGTGTTGCCATTTGCACTGTCGTGCCTGCAACTTTCACCGGTTCCATGACCGCGAACGGAGTGACTCGGCCGGTGCGGCCCACGTTCACTTCGATATCTAGCAAGCGCGTGCGCACGACCTCAGGCGGATACTTGTACGCAATCGCCCAACGCGGAGCGCGCGATGTCTCACCGAGTGCACGTTGCTGCTCAAACTCATCCACCTTGACCACGACACCATCAATCTCGTGGTCAATGTCGTGGCGGT
>RGCY01000009.1 GCA_009918865.1 Actinomycetota bacterium | reverse complement strand
CAGCGGCGACGAATGCTGTTTCGGCATGCGCGCTCCACAGCGTTAGAAGATTTCCGCGCCTGCACCGCGATTACGGGGGTATCTCGGTGCAGGCGCGGTTCCATGTCTGCACTGCGAACTGCTCGCGTGTTGCCCCTATTGAATTTCACAGACTGCGCTTAGCCAAACTTTTTCGGGGTGCCGCGGATGCATGGTCGTCGGTGGATTGCAAGACTGCGCAGCAGATTGCCTAAATGCGCCGACTAAGGAGTCCAGTTATGAGCGAACCCACCACATTGCATCCCGTCAATGACGATGCGATGCGCGCGCTGTTTCTTGATGCGCGAACGGCGAGGAGTTTCGCCGATGCACCCATTTCGGATGCTGAACTGCATCGCATACATGAACTCACGATGCTTGGCCCAACCTCAATGAATTTGCAATCTCTCCGGATTGTTTTTGTGCGTGCAGGTGAAGCAAAAGACCGACTCTTGACTCACGTTGCTGACGGAAATAAAGAGAAGGCGGCGTCCGCACCGGTGAATGCAATTCTCGCTGCCGACATTGATTTCCATGACAGCCTCCACATCACAAACCCACATTCTCCCAATGCAAGGGACTCATTCGCAGACGTTGAGCGACGCACCAACATGGCGCGAAACCAGGCATGGCTAGCCGCTGGGTACTTCATGATGGCCGTGCGAGCGCTGGGGTACGCCGTTGGTCCGATGGGAGGCTTCAAGGCCTCGGCGCTGGATGCAGACTTCTTCTCGGAATCTTCGTGGCGCAGCATCTGCGTCGTCAACATTGGTAAGCCGGGCGAAAACCCGTGGCGCGAACGTGCACCGCGGCTTTCATTCGAGCAGTCCGCGCTCATTCTCTGACCAAAGTGCACCTCACTGGCACAATCCCACCCATGGCCACATCCGAACCACCGACGGAGCATCCTGTTGACCTAACTCGATGGGCGTGGCTTTCCATCGTGGTGGGCTGTGCCGTCTTCAGCATGAAGATTGCCGCGTACTTCATGTCGGGTTCAGTCGGAATTCTTTCCGATGGGTTGGAGTCAACAACCAACATCATCGCTGCTGTCATTGCGTTGCTGGCGCTGCGTCGGGCAGCGCGGCCGCCGG
The DNA here is from genome assembly GCA_009918865.1 of Actinomycetota bacterium. Taxonomy (GTDB): domain Bacteria; phylum Actinomycetota; class Actinomycetes; order S36-B12; family UBA5976; genus RFTO01. Next base: position 15,674 of record RGCY01000009.1, on the reverse strand, counting down.
ACGAGCGTTTCCACTTTGGTCAGGGTAAAGCCGAATACTTCTCTGCATTAGTTGAGGGCGCACTCATTTTCGGTGCGGCGCTTGTCATCATCATCAGCGCCACCGAGCGACTCATCCACGGTGGCCAGCTCAAACCTGACCTAGGTCTCGGCCTTGCAATTGCCAGTGTTGCTTCTGTTTTCAATGGGCTCACTGCTGTTGCCCTCATGCGAGCCGGTCGCAAGCATCGTTCAATGGTGCTCGTTGCGGATGCAAAACATCTGCTCGCTGATGTGTGGACCTCTGCAGGTGTGCTTGTCGGGGTTGGCCTTGTGCTTATCACTCACTGGCAACCACTGGACCCGCTGGTTGCCATCGCCGTTGCACTGAACATCACACTGACCGGTTACCGCTTGATGCGTGACAGTGTCGTGGGGCTCATGGATGTTGCGCTACCCGATGAAGACTTGCAAGCGCTGATAACAGTGCTGAATCAACATCGCACCGGTGAGATTGACATGCACCAAGTTCAGACCCGTGGCGCAGGTCGACACAGATTCGTAGGGTTTCATCTGCTCGTACCAGGGTCATGGACAGTGCAACAGGGTTTCGATCTTGTGTGTCAAATCGAGCGAGATGTCATGGATGCTTTGCCCGGAGCGAGCGTAAATATCAACTTGCAACCAGTAGACGACCCACGAGCGCACGCGGATCAGCATCAAGGTCAGCATCGGCTCTGGTGACTAAGAACCACCGGCCGGGCAGCGCTGACATCGAGCATTGGCATGCCTGCGCCGGACCCGGCCGGGGTCACATCAGCACACCCCCGTGGTGCTGATGTGTGTGTCCCCGGACATGGGCAGGGCCGCGACAGGGGGTGACGCGAGACATGCACGGGCACGCGAGCAGACGCTAGGGCTACCCACTGACATCAGGCGCGTGGATGCCGTCGGCGGATGCTCGGGCGCCGCGGAGCCGATGCCCGAGCATGCGGTCGCGCCGAGTCTTAGGTTGTTCTCAGCCTTGGCGGTGACAATCTCCCCATGGCTCACCTCACCAGCACTGCTCGCGGAGTGCGGTCGACGGTTGCGGACACCGCGATGCTGCTCGCCGGTGTGGGTTTGGGGGCAGTGATAGCGCTACACATTTCGACACGCGGTGGCGCGAGTGTGTTGGGTAGCACGTCGGCCGCAGTGTTGACTGAAGTGGGGCGAGTTAGTGGCCTGTTAGGAACCTATGCATCAGCGCTGGTGGTTTTGCTCGCAGCACGTATCCCTCTCATTGAACGTGAGGTTGGGCACGACCGACTCGTGCGTTGGCATCGGATACTTGGTCCCTACGCAATCTGGTTGATTGTGGTGCACGTTGGTTTCATCCTCACCGGTTACGCAGCCACCGTGAAAATCGGAGTCCTTGCCCAACTTTGGGAGTTCATCACAAAAGTTCGCTGGATGCTGCCCGCCGTGGTGGGTTTTCTGCTGTTTGCACTCATCGGCGTCACTTCCTACAAGCAAGTCCGTCGCCGGATGCGTTATGAAGTGTGGTGGGTCACGCATCTCTACATCTACATAGGCATCTTGCTGGCATTCATGCATCAGGTGGAACTTGGTCAGGCTTTCGCGACACATCGATTTGCCAAGGCCTCTTGGCTGATCCTCATCATTGGCAGTCTGGCGACCTTGGTCGTGTTTCGTTGGCTGGTGCCGGTGGTGCGTTCGAGTGCGATGAAGCTTCGGGTAGCAAATGTGGTGCGCGAATCTGATGACACCGTGAGTGTATGGATCTCTGGGACTGGAATCTCAAAGTTGCGTGCCAAAGGCGGTCAATTCTTTGCCTGGCGGTTCATGACTCCCGAGTTGTGGTGGCATGCACATCCCTTCTCTGTGTCCGCAAGTCCACGCGAAGACATGATGCGCATCACAGTGCGCGATCTCGGTGACACCAGTAGGGCGTTGGCTGAACTACCCATCGGAACGAGGGTCGTAGCTGAAGGTCCTTACGGAGTTTTCACTGCGGATTCTCGACATGGTGACAAAGTGCTCTTAATTGCTGGTGGCGTTGGAATCACCCCCATCCGGGCAGTGCTCGAAGACCTACCGCCCACCGCAGATGTGGTGCTTATCTACCGTGTGCCGGACCGTAGGGCGCTCGTGTTGTGGGAAGAGTTGGACCAGATTGCCGCCACGCGCTCAAACACAACCGTGAAATATCTTGTTGGTTCCAGGAGGGAACATCCCATCGATGCGCGCACTCTGGCTCACATGGTGCCGCAGGTGAGTGTGCGCGATTGGTATGTGTGTGGACCGCAACCACTTATCAACGCGGTGCGTGCGGCTGCGGACGTCTTGGGCGTGCCAACACACCATGTCCATCACGAAGAGTTTGCGTTCCTGCCATGATCATCAAGTTCGTTGCGCTTGCTGCATTCACCGCCGCCGGGGTTGGCACGGTTATCGCGTTGAATGCACCAGAAGTGAATCCGGAAAGTGAGAAGCGCAGCAGCGTGAGCGTTCCGGCAGAAGTGCCCACAGGTCGCGTGGGCTTAGTAGATGAGGTGACGAGTCCGCCACGGCATGGCCCGGGTGGTCCGCGTGGGCACGAGCGCCTTAGGTATGTCCCGCCACATGCAGGAAATTCCAGTTCGCTCGACCTGACAGAGGATGGCCGAGAGTTCGAAGGCGATTGGTCTGAACATGAAGGTTGGCATGGTGAGTGGGATGACGATGTGCGTCGACCAGAGCCGCGTGAAAGCAGACACCCCCAGGAACAGGACACGAACGAGCAGGAGCAAAGCCGATGAGTGCACGCAATGTTCAACGGTCGGTCCTCTTGGCGTGTCTAGGAACACTCACAGGTGCCACGTCGGTGCTCGCAGCCACTGGAAAGATCCATCTGACGGCTCAGCAAGACTCTGCTAGCTCCAGCACCCTCGACCAAGCGCTTGGTTCACTTGGAACCACAGGCGATCGCACACCCAGTTCACCAACGCCGAACCCAGGAGCCTCAGAGTCGACTGGGTCAACACCTCAGCCATCGTCTTCTCGCACAACATCAGTAACGAAGCCGACGCCAACAAAGCCACATGGCGCATCCGGAACCTTCACAGGAGGTTCAGTTAATGACGGTTGGGCGACCTTCAAAGTGCAACTGACCGTCTCGGCAGGGAAAATCATCGATTCACAGGTGATTGAACTTTCGCCTTACGGTGAGGGTAGCCGAATCTCGTTGGTCAACAGTTATCTCCGTGAAGAAGTCTTGACGACGAAAAGTGTCAACTGCTCCACGGTTGGTGGCGCTACCTATTCATGCGCGGCCTATGCAGACTCACTTGCCGCAGCAATTGCACGGGCGGGCATCTGACGCGTGTCTGATTCGCTCGCCCAGGTCACCGCTCGCCCGGCGCCGCTGGCTGTCAAGCGAAGCGAACATGTGTGGGGAACTGTTGTTGATTTTGATGTGCGCGACTTCGGTGTGCGCGATGTATCACAGGCGCGAATTGAAGAAGCCATCAATGAAGCAGTGCGCTGGCTGCATCGCGTTGATGGCATCTTCAGCACGTATCGAGACGACAGCGTTGTCACTGCTTATCGACGTGGTCAGGGCGTTGAGCAGTTGAAGAGCGGCTTCAGCGAAGCCGATGTTCTGGAGTTTATGAGTGTGCTTGCAGCATGTGATCAAGCGCGCGCTGACACTGACGGCGCATTCAATCCGTGGGCGCTACCCGAGGGTTTTGATCCAAGCGGTTATGTGAAAGGCTGGGCGGTGGCGCGCGCCGCTGACATTCTGCGCGAGCACGGACTTGCGTTCTTCGCCATCAACGCAGGAGGGGACATTGTCTGCGCCGGTGGCGAAGATGTGGGTGTGCCATGGCACATCGGAATCCGTCACCCGGACTTCGCGCACTCAGTGATGCAGGCAATCACCATCAACACTGGAGCCACGGCCACATCCGGCACATACGAGCGTGGCAATCACATCATCAACCCACATGCGCCGGGAGTGGCTGTCTCCGCGCGAGCAGCGACAGTTGTCGGACCAGATGCGGCATTGTGTGAAGTGTGGGCGACCGCACTCATCGTCGACGGACCGACTGCATTGCACAAGGTGGCGGCGCTCGGAGAGCAGTGGTCGGCACTAACCGTTGTAGGAGAACGGGTGACCAGCGTTGGCCCTGCATTCGGGTAACGGCCAGTTACCGCGTTCTTCAAGGCACTCGTGTCTGCTCCGGCATGCCTGTGTTCCATGAAATGACATCAGCATGCGGCTACCGTGTGTGCCATGGCTCGCACACATCGTTACCTAGTGCAAATTCGTTGGGATGACCTTGATCTCTTCGGACATGTCAACAATGTTCAGTACCACGCATATTTGCAGGAAGCCCGAGTTGACTTGCTGTTCACTCACGGAGCTGAACTTGGCATCACTGGCCCAGGCTCCATGTCTGAAGGCGTGGTTGTTGCAGCAGCAAGCATTGACCATCTGATTCCGATTGAGTTTCCTTGCGCTCCCGTGGTCATTGAGACTTGGGTGAGCCGAATTGGGGGAGCATCATTCACTTTCTCCTACCGAATCCTTGACTCTGCGGATGAAACGCGTGTGTATGCGAAGGCCAGCAGCGTGCTCGTCCCCTTTGACACGACCACGCATAAGTCGCGCAGGCTCACCGACAAAGAACGCGAAGTGTTGGGTTTGTATTTCGTCGAGGACTGATGGTGTGAAGGTAAATACGCGCAGCCATGGCTCCGCAACGGGCTTGTCAGATGTCGGTATGTCTGCGCATCCTTAGTTTCCGTACCACCACTGGTTCGGGGTGAAGGTCGCTCGAGCGAACTTCATGGGGGCTTGCCGCAACTTTGTGGAGCCGCACCGTGGAAGTCGATATTGACTCAAATCGCCAACAGCGTGCCCTGTCAATCGAGGGCAACAGTGGGGGTTCGGCAGGTCCAGTCGCGGCTGGGCATGAGCACGATTTGTGGGTCGGGGGCTTGGAGCCATTGCACGAGTTGCTCGACGACCCGGACATCGAAGAAATCTGGCTGAATCGACCGGATCGGGTCTTCGCGGCCAAGGGTGGCATCACATTTCTCACAGGCGTTGTCATGACATGTGAGATTCTGACGCGAGTGGTTTCGGCACTACTGATTCCCACCGGGCGTCGACTAGATGCGCTTTCACCGTGGGTCGATGCAACGTTGCCGGATGGAAGTCGTGCGCATATCGTCGCGCCAGTTGTCGCCCGTGACCACTACGCACTGAATATTCGCAAGTTTCCGCAGCAACCGCTTTCGCTTGTGGACTTGGTGCAGCGACACATGTTGACTCAGACGCAGGCGCTTCAGTTGGGCGATGCCGTGGCAAGCGGTGCTTCCATCCTCGTCAGTGGTCCCACTCACTCGGGAAAAACGACATTGGTTCGTGCGCTTGCACATTGCCTAGCAGCTGAGCGCAGAGTCGTGACATGTGAAGAAGTCTTTGAATTAGCGCTGTGTAATAGAGATGTCGCCGCTCTGCAAACTAGGCCGCCTGGAATAGAAGGTAACGGCGCGGTGACTTTGCGCGATTTAGTCGTTCAGGCTTTGCGGATGCGTCCCGATGTTCTCATCGTGGGCGAAGTTCGACAGGCAGAAGCATTCGACCTACTGATTGCTCTGAATTGCGGCGTTCCAGCACTGTGCACGATTCACGCCAACGATGCTGTGTCTGCAGTCACCAAACTCATGACTCTGGCATCGCTAGCGGGTCCAAATGTCAGCACAGACTTTGCTCGCGCCAGCGTGACCACGGGATTAGACCTCGTCGTGCATGTGGTGCGAGATGGTGCTCGTCGTGTGGTTAGTGAGATTCTGCCCGTCGACCACAACTCTCACGTGCCAACCTCTGTCAACACCGGCAGCCTGTGGCCTCAGAAGGTGGCGTGAGATGACTGGACGAATCGTGGTGTGCCTTGCATCAGCGGTGGTCTGCGCGTTGATTGCGCTCATGCTGTTCGCGATTCCTGCCCTCGCATTAATTGCGGCGCTTTTAGGTTTGTGGTTTCCGCTCAATGCGCGTGCGCGTAAGCGACGCATGGAAAGACAACAGATGCGAGAAGAGCTACCGGTCTTGCTTGACCGATTGGCTTCAAGCATTCAGGCTGGTCAGTCCATGTCTGCCGCCTTCGTGGACGCGGCATTCACACCAGCCGGTCGGCTCACACCAGTTCTGTCCGCTGCGGCCGCTGATGTGCGCGCCACCGCCGATGTGCCCCGAGCAGTCAGTGCTGCTGCAGACATGCTCAATGACCCGATGGCGGATCGCGCTTTTCTGACAGTGCGTGTGGTTGCGGACATCGCGGGATCTTCTGCGCCTGCACTGCTCCACGCATCGGCGGCACAGCTTCGCTCGGACCTATCAGCACAAGCCGAGGTAGATGCAAAGCGCGCCTGGGTCAGGGCCTCCGCAGGTGTCGCAGTCAGCGCACCATGGATCACCGTGGCAGTGATGACACTGCATGCCAGTGCCGCTGACTCATATCGAAGCCGAACTGGTGCATATGTGCTGCTCGCTGCCGGTGCTTTATGCGCCCTTGGCTACCTAGGAATGCGTCTTATTGGCCGATTGCCCACAAGTCCGAGAGTGATGCGCCCATGACAGATGTTGTTCATGGAGTGCAAAGTTGGTTGATTCAAGTGCCAGCAATTATCAGTGGTGTGGGTGCGAAAGTAGTGGCGGCAATTTCGCCAGCGAGTGCTTTATGGCCCGCAGTCGTGCTAGCACTGGCTTCAGTGACCCTTGCGTTTCCAAGCGTGCAGTTGCACAAACTCGAGAAACGAGTGTTGCCCTGGGCTGCTCCTGGTTGGCAAGCCCCAACACCAAAGCGAATTCGCGTCGCGGAACTCATGCGCAGAGGCAACGAAGTCGTTGCTGCACGTCGGATGACTGCAGGGCTCGCGACGGCTCTGAGTTTGCTCGTGTTGCTCGCAACGAGCAGAGTCGGTGCTGCACTGGTTGCTGGAGCATCAGCAACTGCTGCAACGACGTTGATTGCGCGCACGTCTCGTGACTTCCGCGCCACTCAACAGAGACGCAGTATTCGCTATGAACTTGCCACAGTGACTGATTTTCTTGCGCTAGCTGTGTCCGCTGGACTCTCGGTAGAAAGTGCCCTGACGCGAGTACCTAGCTACTTCCGTGGGGTGATTGCCGAGAACATCGAGTCGCGTGAGCCAAGTGCTCGAGCAATGGATGTTCTAAGAACTCTTGCTCAACATAACTCGGACACACGAGGTCTGCTAGACGCCTTGACCGTATGTGAGGCCACTGGTGCGCCAACTGCGCAGGTTCTTCATGAGCAGGCCCAATCTGCGGCAAACCGGGTGCGTGCTGATGCGCTTGCGAGCGCCGGTCGTAGAGAAGTTCTCATGCTGATACCTGTGGTGTTGTTTGTTTTTCCGGCAGTTGTGCTCGTCGCGATTTTTCCTGGATGGCAGGAATTGCACAGTTCCGGTTGGTAAAGCACAGATGGGTTAAACACGAAGAGAAAGGTGAAGTCATGACACGGAAGAAGCAGAATGAGGAGGGAGTCGTTGCTCGAGCGTTTCAGGTGCTCCGCCGAGATTCTGATGGGTTGCTGCTTCGACGAATCGCACGCATGCAGATTCGGATGCAGACAGATGACCGCGGTGATGTTCCAGGTTGGGTCTTGGTGACGGTCATGACTGCCGGATTGGTCACAGCGATTTGGCTCGTTGCCGATGCGCAACTCAAGGCTGTCCTTGAGCGCGCGATGGCGAGTCTGGGCACCAAGTGAGCAACGGCCTTCGCGAGCACGGCGAAGGAGAAACCGCGCCGATGGCGGCGCTGACGCGCAGTTCGCGGTCCCACGTGAACCTAAGTGCATTCTGGAGCGACGACGGTAGCGCCATCGTGGGATGGGTGATGGTTGCGCCGATGGTGATTGCGGTGGCGTTGGGTGCAGTGGATATCACGCATTCGGCCGTTATGACTTCAAGGGTGCATTCAGCGGTCACGCGTATCGCTTATGTCGCAGCCACGGCCAGCGATGAGGCAACTCGTCAACGAATAGCCACCGAAATTGCGCGCTCAATCTGTGATGCACCACGGCTGCGGTGGACTCCAGATGTGGTTGCAGGCATCCCAATGGTGTTCGCGGAACTGCAATGTCGTTATTCAACCGTGGTCGGGCCGGCGCGCACTGTTGTGTCACGGGCGCATGCACCGATGGAGATTCCATGATGAGTTTCAGTTGGTTTCGGAGAGGAACTGGGCGCACTCATCCCGCACTTCAGCGCTGCAATGTTGAGGCAGAAAGAACTCGGGGAAATGCGGGCGTGGAATTTCTGCTCGTACCGCTGATCTTGTTGCCTATGCTGCTGGTCATCGCTAGGGCAACTGAGATTGAGCGGGCGAACCTGCAGTTGACGTCAACAGCCCGAGACGTGCAACGTTGTGCGGCGCTAGTTGATTCGTTATCCAACAGCCAATTGAAAGTCCTTGCCCTCGAAATGATGGCCGACAACGCTCTAGCAGCGAATGCAGCCGTCGCTGTAACGACCACCGCAACAGGCCGACGCGTCAGCATGAGCGTTCGTATCAGCGGACTGCTACCCGCCACTAAGACGCTACTGACGACTTCGGTGATTGTCACGTGAAATTCGATAGCGTCCGCCTCGCGAGGAATCCACGCATTCATTCCAAAGACGATGGGAACATTGTTCTGCTGTCGTTGGGCGTCCTTGGTTTGTTGATGGGATTGCTTGCTGTGGCAGTCGATGTGGGTCATGCCAATGCGAGACACGTGGCCGTTACAGCAGCATCGGAACGCATTGCACTTGCTGCCGCGAGTGCTGTCGATTCACGTTTTGAGGCAACGTCTGCAAGCCCGGGAACACGATTGCAACTGGCACGAACAGCGGCACTTGCCGAAATCCGCAAGGCGACCGCGATTGAGGTGTCCGATTGGAAGGGTCTTCGCGTTTCCGAGGTCCGCGTCGCGTTGACCAGCGTCCAACTCAAAACCTGTGCTCCTGTCCGGCTGCCACTTTCGTGGCGCAGCGTCGGTGCAGGTAGCCGCAGAGTGTGCGCTCGCGCCGCCGCAGCCACGGCTATCTCTTGGACTCAGTACCCTTGAGCCATGCCCGCTGATTTCCCTGCGGAACTTGCTGCCTTGGATTCCACCCTCGCTGGTGTTGAGTCCGTTGTTGACGTGCCCGGAATGAAGGTGGAGCTAGCACAGCTTGAGCAAACGGCAAGCGCACCGGACCTTTGGGACGACCAAGCCAACGCTCAGAAGGTCACGAGCCGACTGTCTTTCGTGCAAGGGGAAATCAACAAAGTCACATCATTGCGCAGCCGGCTTGACGATTTGCATGTGCTCGTCGAACTAGCCCAAGCCGAAGAAGATGAGTCCACTTTGGCTGAAGCTGAGAAAGAGCTCGCTGAACTTTCTCTTGCCATTGGGGAGTATGAGGTGCGCACCTTGCTCTCGGGCGAGTACGACGCCCGGGAGGCTCTCGTCACGATTCGCTCAGGTGCTGGTGGTGTGGATGCGGCTGACTGGGCAGAGATGCTGCTGCGGATGTATGCCCGCTACTGCGAACGGCACAACTGGCCAGTGGAGGTTTATGAAACTTCTTATGCCGAAGAAGCCGGCATCAAGTCTGCGACTTTCGCAGTCAAAGCGCCTTATGCATACGGCACGCTGAGCATTGAGCAAGGCACCCACCGACTCGTGCGCATATCGCCATTTGACAACCAATCGCGTCGCCAAACTTCGTTTGCTGAAGTTGAAGTGATTCCGGTCATCGAACAAACCGAAAGCATCGACATCAACGAAGATGAAATCCGCGTTGATGTCTACCGCTCCAGCGGTCCAGGTGGTCAAGGTGTTAACACCACTGACTCTGCGGTGCGCATCACCCACATTCCAACCGGCATTGTGGTGTCATGCCAAAACGAACGTTCCCAGATTCAGAACAAGGCCACGGCAATGGCTGTTCTGCAAGCAAAACTTCTTGAACGCAAACGTCATGAAGAGCGCGAGAAAATTGACGCACTTAAAGGTGACACGTCAGCGTCGTGGGGTAACCAGATGCGTTCTTACGTGCTGCACCCCTACCAAATGGTCAAGGACCTGCGCACCGAACACGAAACCGGAAACACCGGCGCAGTGCTTGATGGAGAGATTGATGAATTCATTGAGTCAGGCATTCGCTGGCGGCGTGCAACTGAGCGGTGACACATTTCGAACCGTGATGAGCCGGTAGTTCAAGCTTTTTCAAGTGGTGTGCGAACTGCAGCACATTGACCCACCACTAGGCAGAGTTCATTGTCCGCCGCCTCTACGGTCAACTGCGCACTGATAGGTTCAGCCTTCACGTCGCCCCCGTAGCTCAGGGGATAGAGCAGTGGCCTCCGGAGCCATGCGCGCAGGTTCGAATCCTGCCGGGGGCGCGCCGTTGAACACCCAAGTAATCGTGTGCGCGTGTTCACAACGCCACGTGGCAGTCGCCATGTGCGGCAGCGAAGAATTAGGGCGCTCGTGGGCTAGCCTGACGATATGAACACAGCGCTATGGATTGTTGCCGGGTTGCTCTGCGTCGCGTTTCTCGCCGCTGGGATTCCAAAGCTCGTTGGTGGGAAGGCCAAGATTTCCGCTAACCCACAGATGGCTTGGTCTGAAAACTTCTCAGATGTAGCGATTCGGGGCATCGGACTCGCAGAAGTGCTTGGCGCACTTGGTTTGATTCTGCCTCCCGTGTTCCAGTTGTGGATGCCTCTGACCGCCGCGGCAGCCCTTGGTCTCGCCGCTCTCATGGCCGGTGCTGTCGGGACTCACATGCGCCGCAAGGAGTCTTTCGTGCCGGCGCTGCTCATCACCGCGCTAGCCCTCTTCGTGTTCGTCGGTCGCGCATTCTTGGTTCAGTTCTGAGGGTTGCGCAGTCCCTATAGGTGCACGCCGTGTCCGAAAATCGGACTCGCTGAAAGTCATTTCATGCTGCACGCACCGCTTCGCAGCCGGAGAATGAGTCTGTGACTGAACAGCAGCCCTACCAAGTCCTGCGCCAATTCCCACGATTTGAACTGCGTCACTACCCGTCTTATGTGGTGGCCGAAGTGGAGGTCAGTGGCGACTTTGACCGTGCTTCCAATGCTGGATTCGGTCCCTTGGTTGGATTCATAGGTGGGCGCAACCACGCAAGCAGCAAGATTGCGATGACTGCACCCGTGATTCAGGAGTCGGCACAGGCTGATGGCACTTCCATCGCGATGACTGCACCTGTGATTCAGGAGCCAGCCGGTCACGGTCGACACATCGTTCAGTTCGTCATGCCGGCTGATATGCACCTCACGCAGATGCCGACGCCGGCGGATTCGCGGGTGAAACTACGACTGATTTCCGCACATGATGCAGTGGCCGTGCGTTACTCCGGCTTTGCGTCGGCAGCCAAATATGACTCAAAGTTGACGGGTTTGATTGCCGACTTGCAGCGTGCTGGATTTGAGGTCGCTGGCACACCCCGGTCAGCCAGATTTGATCCGCCCTGGACGCCACCGTTTTTGAGACGGAACGAAGTCATCGTCCCCGTCAAGCAGGCTTGACAAGTACTGCGCCATCGCCGAATTCAGTGAGTAGGACAGATACTGCGACCAAGTTCACGAGCTAAATCGAGCACGGCAAGCGCATCGGATTTATCACTGCGATAGTTCACAAAGCATGGCCGCAAGAAGGTGTGGCTATCGATTTGTGCGGGGGAGAGAAACAGTCTGCCGTCCTTTTGCATCGCAAACGTGAGAGCCATGTTGTGAGCATCCACGTCTGGGCAGTCAGGCAACACATGTTGTAGTGGAGTGATGGAAAGTTGTGGGGCGTGCGGCAACACCGTGAACTCTGGGTCAGCAGCCGCTGCTTCGTAGAGAATCTGCGCGATGTCAAGGTGACGTTCAACCGCCTCGTGCAAGCGGTCCGCGCCATAGACCAAGAAAGCCAGCCAAAGTTTCAACGACCGCATGGGCCGTGAGTATTCGAGGGTTGAATCAACTGGATTCAGAGCGCCGCCTTCATGTGGCATGTAAGCCTCATTGTGAGAAAACGTGCGCACAAGTGGAACATGGTCACGCACAAGCAGTGCGCTACACGCTTTCGGCACAAACAACCACTTATGTGCGTCAATGCTCACTGAGTCAGCTCGATCAAGGCCAGCAAACATTTCCTGGGTGCGAGCAAGGCCTGCTGCCGCTAATCCATAAGCACCGTCAACATGCATCCACAATCCATGCTCTGCAGCAATGTCTGCGATGGAGTTGAGCGGATCCACTGCTCCCGTGAGGGTGGTGCCGCCAGTGGCAACAACTGCCATGGGTGTGAAACCAGCAGCAAGGTCATTGCGCACATGCTCATCCAGCGCATCTGCATTCATGCGCCGTTTGGAGTCCAATGCGATTGTGCGAATCGCATCGCTCCCGATACCCAAAAGTTCAACGGCTCGTCGCACTGACACATGGGCCTCTGCGGACACATAGACAGTCGGCCGTAGGCCGGCCACGCCGGTGCGCCGGCTGCCTGGGAATTTTCGTTCGCGCGCGGCAGCAAGTGCTGTCAAGTTGCTGACTTGTCCGCCGCTTGTGAACGAACCACCATCGGCTGGGTAACCAAGGTACTCACCAAGCCAGCGCACCGCTTGCTCTTCCATTCGGGATGCAGCGCGACCATCCACGGCCATGTTCACGTCGTAAGTGGCCACCAGCATGTCAGCGAGCACGCCAACCTCAAGACCGCTAGCGCCAATGAATGCGAGATAGCGCGGCCGGCTTTGAGCAACTGATGTGTCCATGAGCTCTGCTACTATGTCCATTGCCGTCACCGCATCGATGCCGGAGGTAGGTAAGCCTTGTTTGAAAAGTTGCGCGAGACTTTCGCTATCCGGACTTTCCGTTGGCCGTGGGTGATCAAACTCGTACCACGCTTTGCGGATGATTTCGCAGGCACGGTCTAACGCAGCGTCGCGTCGCGCCCCAAGTGCGAGCGGATGGTCAGTGGTCACAGAGCATCAGCCTTCCATGAGAGCCGCGCGGTAGGGCACTAGCGCCGATGTGGCGTCTATCCCAATCACGCCAATCAACTTCCCTGCGCGCCGATATTCGGCAACACATTCAGTGTCAGGGCTACCTGCGACGACGAGCACCTCATCTGCCAATCCCGGCAGGCCGAATGACTGCAGTTTGTGCTCATACTGATCAGACCAAAAAGACGGCATCGGCTTGAATGGCGTGGAAGGAACTGGCTCATTGGTGAGCAAGGCGGCAAGTGTGGCGCCTGCACGTTTACCTGTCTCCGTTGGCAGATTCCAGTGTTCAATGCGGCGCGCAATGTCATCGAAGTGGGTGTGGGCGTATCGGGCGATATCGCCTACCGCGACGACCATCGCGTCAGTGCCCATCACGCGCATAGTGTCATCGACGAGAACCCCATCGGATAGGTCGAGTCCGTTCCCCTCCAGCCATTGCGTATTAGGAACCGAGCCAACTGCTTCAAGTACGACATCACAGGCAAGTTGTGTGCCGTCGTCAAGTTCGGCTGAAACCACGCGGTCATCGCCGTGAAAACGAGAAATCGTGTGACCAGTGTGAAAGCGCGCGGGCGAAACATCGGCACGTCATCCATAGTGACGACATCCACTTCGCAGCCCAAGGTGCGTGCAGTCGCCGCCACTTCACATCCAATGAAACCTGCACCGAGAATGACTAACCGGGTTCCCGGGGTTAGGCGCTCGCGCAGTGCTGCAGCATCGCTGGCATCGCGCAAGAAGAACCTTCCTGAGCGTGGACCAGCAATCGAGAGATCGCGTGGACGAATCCCGGTGGCAATCGCGAGGGCATCGAAATTGAGCACTGCGCCATCGGCAAGTGTCACAGTGCGATGTGCAAGGTCGCAGGAGGCTGCGGCAATACCAAGTTGCCAGCGCACGTCATCCACTCCGGATTTGCGACGAAACTCCAGCGACTCAGGGTCAACGCCACCCTTGAGTGCTTCTTTGCTCAAGGGCGGTCGGTTGTAGGGCAAATGCGGCTCATCGCCCACGAAGGTGATGCCACCTTGGTAGCCGTTGGTGCGAAGCGATTCTGCAACGCGCAATCCACCTAGACCTGCACCAACGATGACCACTTCAGTCATGCGATGCTCCCTGTTAGCACGCAGTGTTGTGTGCGATGTGAAAAGTCTGGCACTCCGGTGGCGGACCTACGACAGAGTGATGGCTTGCATGGGGCACACATCGGCGGCAGATTCGACCTGCTCACGAAGTGACTCATCCACATCATGTTGTAAGACCTGCAACTTGCCTTCCGCATCGAGCTCGAACACAGTCGGCGCTTCAAAGCAGCATTGCCCGTAATGCTGGCATTTGGTCATGTCCACAGTGACGGTGATGCTCATGTCAGTCCTTCTTTTCTTCCACTCGAGACGGGTACAAATCTTTGCTTGGCGTGCGAATTCCGCGGAACTCCCAGTCTCCACCTAAGGCAGTGGACACTACCTCTTCGCTCTCAGTTGGTTGTGCACCAACGTCATCTCGAATGGGAGTAGGACCAGAAACAATGTGGTTGCGCAGGGTGCCGAGCCCTTCCACCTCAACCTCAACCACATCCCCGGGCTGCACCGGCCGGGAGTTCGCCGGTGTGCCACTGAACAAGATGTCTCCGGGAACGAGAGTGATTGTTCGGGCGATATCTGCGACGAGATAGTGCATATCCCATTCCATGTTCGCGGTGTTGTCATCTTGCTTGACAACGCCATTCACCAGTGTGCGGATTTGCTTGCCGCGGAAGTCCCAATCCGTGATGAGTCCCGGTCCAACCGGCGCGAGAGTGTCACTACCTTTCACGCGCAACATAGAGCCAGCATCGGTGTCACGGAAGTCGTGCAATCCGTAGTCGTTACCGATCGTGTAGCCAGCGATGTAGTCAGCAGCCTCATCGGGAGAAATGTTGCGGCAGGTGCGACCAATGACAATGACAATTTCACCCTCATAGTTCAGCCACTTGCAGCGTTCGGGACGAACCACGGCTGCATCATGTGAGTTCAATGCAGTGATGGGTTTGTGGAAATACGTGGGCGCTGCCGGAAGTTTCGTCATGAACTCTTCGGTACGGCTGGCGTAGTTCAAATGCACGGCAATGATCTTGGTTGGCTCAACTGGCGGTAGGTGCAACGCATCTGCGATGGCGATTTCCCGACCATCAGCACTGACCAACACATCGCCTTCGCGGCGCACCTGAGTTGGGTAGCCGTCGAGCAGAATCCGACGAAATTCAGTCACGAGTCACTTCCAGTCTGCGAGAACGCGGGAAACCAACGCTGGGTCGGTCAAACCAAAGGTGCACCTGGCCTGTGCCCACGGAGTTCTCATAGTCCCCGTACTGCCGACCGACTGCGGTGCATTCACCTTCACCAAGTGCGCCAATCATCATCAGGTAGTGCTGGAAACCTGCTTCGGGTTTGAACTTCTTGAACTCTGACATGGTTTCCAAAACGCGTGCGTGATCGCCCGCTCTAAACCACTCAATGCGTTCTTCATCTGCGACTCGGGCTTCCTGGGTGAAGATGTGACTGAGGTCGCTGGCCTCATGCTTGCGCAACTGGCGCAACGGCCAGAACGTGTGTGACAGCGCGCCAGATGCGATGAGCAATACCTTTC
>RGCY01000080.1 GCA_009918865.1 Actinomycetota bacterium | reverse complement strand
CGAACACGGCAAGGTGCTTTCAGATGCGCTCGGCGAAGTGAATCGCGGACTTGAAGTCATTGATTTTGCGTGTGGAATTCCGCATCTGTTGAAGGGGTCGTTCAGCGAGAACGTCTCCACCAATGTTGATGTGTATTCAATTCGTCAGCCAGTTGGCGTTGTTGCAGCAATCTCACCTTTCAACTTCCCGGCCATGGTGCCGATGTGGTTCTTCCCGATTGCCATCGCGTGCGGTAACGCGGTGGTACTCAAGCCGAGTGAAAAAGACCCGAGTTCTGTGATGCTGCTTGCTTCATGGTTCAGTGAAGCCGGACTACCCGATGGTGTGCTCAATGTTGTTCATGGTGACAAAGTGGCCGTGGACGCGCTGTTGCATCATCCTGATGTGCGCGCGATTTCTTTTGTCGGTTCCACTCCCATCGCTCGGTATATCTACGAAACTGGAACGCGCAATGGCAAGCGAATGCAAGCACTTGGTGGTGCGAAGAACCACATGGTGGTTCTCCCAGATGCGGATCTTGATTTGGCTGCCGATGCAGCAGTGAATGCTGGCTTTGGTTCTGCAGGTGAGCGCTGTATGGCGATTTCCGCGTTAGTCGTTGTGGAGCCCGTGGCAGATGAACTCGTGACCAAGATTGCTTCGCGCATATCGACTTTGCGAACGGGCGATGGCCGCCGACCAGTGGACATGGGTCCACTTGTCACGCGCGAACACCGAGACAAAGTCGCTTCCTACATTGATGCAGGTGAAGCTGATGGAGCGCGTGTTGTCGTTGATGGACGCGGCATCGCCGTTGATGGTGACTCGTCAGGTTTTTGGCTCGGGCCAACGCTGCTTGATGATGTGAAGTCGCATATGTCTGTCTACACGGACGAAATCTTTGGCCCCGTGTTGTCTGTGATTCGGGTCAACTCTTATGACGAAGCACTCGCTCTCGTGAATGAACACCCTTATGGCAACGGCACCGCAATCTTCACCAACGATGGTGGTGCAGCACGGCGCTATCAGCATGAAGTTGAAGTTGGCATGGTCGGAATCAACGTGCCAATTCCAGTGCCAATGGCGTATTACTCATTTGGTGGTTGGAAGTCGTCTTTGTTTGGCGACCTTCACGCTCACGGCATGGAAGGTGTGCAGTTCTTCACGCGTGGCAAAGTGGTGACGAGCCGTTGGCTTGACCCAAGCCACGGTGGTATCAACCTTGGGTTCCCACAGAATCGCTGAGGTTCCCAACCGCTGACGATGCCGGCAGCTGTGGTGCGATATCAGGGGCTACCCCACTCTTGCCTCAAGGCAAGCGTGTGCCGAGCCATCTGCTCGCACCAAGAAGCGCGACTGACCAGCCGCTGGGATAATTCGAGAGTGCCCAAGCTTCTCGCCACCACTGTCGCGGAGAATCGCGCGCTGCGCCAGCGAGCCCTGCGTAGCGCAGCCGCGGAGGTGCTACTCGAAGTCGGCGGCGACGCACTGACTCTTGCAGAGATAGCACGCCGCGCTGGACTAGCTCGCTCCACCGCGTATGCGTATTGCAACTCCGCCAGCGAACTCATTGCCCAGGTGTTGAGCGATGAATTGGTCGCGATGACTTCGCACCTGACCGACGCCGTCGCACATGAGACAAATGTTCATCGCATCATTGAAAAGTGGGTGCACGCGTCACTGACCTATGTGTCAGACGGCCGTCACGCGCTAGTTAAAGCCGCCAGCAAAGTTGAGCTGCCGGGTGAACGCCGTGCGGAACTTGAGGTGCTACACCGTGGACTGTTGCAACCGCTGGTGACGGCTTTGGCAACCGCCGGAGTGCATCACGCGCCACGCGTCGCGCAGCAAGTAATGGCCGTGGTTGACGTTGCCGTGCGCAGAGTTGAGTCAGGTGCACCAGCCGAGGTCGAGGCAAAAGCGGCAATCGCATTCGCCTCAACTGGCTGCGTATAAGTCGCGAGGCTGGGCTAACGCGCCACGTAGGTTTTCGAAATGGTTGCGCTGGTCCACTTTCCGTCACGCGCAGCCGCGGACGCATTGAGCACACAGTCTCCGGCTGCGATGAAAGCGACGTTCCAGCCGGCATCAGTCGCCGTGACTTGGCAAGTTGGGCTGATTGTTGTCACGGTCACTGGCTGCTCCATGTTTGTCTTGAAAGCATTGCCACGGATGCGCAGTGTTGAACCAACTTTTCGCGTGATTGGCGTTGGCCATGAGGCGTGAATCGATTGTGTGGCAAGCCGCAAATAGAACGGAAAATTGACCGACAGCGGAAGGTACATCGCATTTCCCTTCGTTGTTGCTGCGATCGCGCACACGCCGACCCCCTTCAACGCTGTCACTGTCTTGCCTGCAACTGCACAGTCCGGGGTTAGTGATGTGAGGGTTACCGCCGAAAGGGATGCAGTTAGGACCTTCAATGTGATGGGAGTTCGATACGTCAGTGTTCCAGCCTGGTTTGGTTGCAATGTGGTTGTGCCGAAACTCGCCGTCGCGCTATCTGCAATGCGCACTCTGCCGCCGGATTTGAAATTGAGTGGAATCACACGAATCAGGCTGTAGTCCGAGTTGTTGTTGTGATCGCCACGCACATAAAGCACACACGATTGTTTGGTGCAGTTCACCGCTGTGGTTGTTGAAGCTGACGGGCTTGTCTTGCCTTCGAATTCACTTCGAACCGTCAACTTCGTGGGCGATGTTGTGCTACCCATACGACCATTTGCTATCCATGCGGTCGCGGTCATGTCACACACTGTTGGCACCGACTGTGGTGAATCCGAAGCCAGACACACTGATGCATAGACCCCCAAACTCCCACTCAACCCATCCACAGTGACAGTTATTTGATCGCCACTTTGCAGATTCGATGCTGGTGCCACCGAAACGGCGTACCCGGTTACCGCATGTGAAGTCACACCCACCGAAATGAGCATCGTTGCAGTGCCAATGGCGGTGAGTAGCCTCAAAGCAGGTCGATTCTTCATGTGTGTTTCCTATCTGCGTTTGAATGTCAAGGGAACAGAGACATCCGCTCCCCGAAAGTCTGGATTCGTGTGATCTGCCTTCGTGACCACGGCGCAGCGCACTTTGCGGCAGTCGTATTTGCCGATGACCGGGCCGACGCGTAGTTTGACGGCGAACTTTCCGTCAATGCCAAATGGTGTTGCTAACCCCACGCCATATGGCGGTGGATTAGACGACACCCACACTGACGCGTGACTTGAACCTGTTTTGTCGACACCACCACCGCAGGGTGTTGGTGCTTTGTTCGCGCCACGCAGCACACATAGAGCCACATAGATGCCGACGGTTTCATCGAAGGCGCGTCCTCGAACAGTGAGTGTCGTTCCTGACACCGGAATGGGACCAGGGGATAAGACGCTGAGTTCTTGGCCCGCAGCACCACGCACTTTCAACCACGTGGACTTGGCATGGGCAGCTGGGGTGGTGTTTATGAATAGAGATGTGAGCGCTGCAATGACGACGACTCGCGCAGTTCGGCCCACGCAAATATCCAACACTGAATGCACTGACTATGCAGACTGAGCGTCGGAAAGATATCGACGCAGCGTCGCAAGCAAGGAATTCAACGCGTAGATTTCCGATGTGACGTACGTGCCGGGTGCTCGCGCAATTTCGCTTGCGCTCTGCGCAGTTCTGGCAGCCTGTTCTTCAGGCGCTACTGAGGTCGATGTCGCGAAAATTGTCACTATCTCCGCGAACGATGTTGCGTCGCCAATGCTGCCGGCGAGCGTGCCGGTGCCAGGTGGAACAGCGGTTTCGGAGTTCGGCTCTCCGACTCGGGTGAAAGACCCACAGCGCATCATCGCGGTCGCATCTGGAGTGGCGGAAACCATTGCAGCGCTCGGAATGGCGAACGCGCTCGTGGGCCGAGATATTGCCAGCCAAGGGCCACTACTGACACGAGTGCCAGTTGTTACGGATGCTCATGCACTCGCCGCCGAGCGAACTCTGGCATTGAGACCGACGCTACTCATCATCGACGCGATGACCGGACCCAAGACTGCAATTAGCGCAGTTGCCAGGGCCGGGGTGCAGGTTGTGACCCTGCCCCAAGCCTGGACAGTGGAAGCCGCGAAGAATCGCATTCACGCTGTTGCGTCGCTGCTCGGCGTTCCACAGCGCGCAGATGAGTTGATTGCAAAAATGCATGGGCAAGAAAGATTCGCGCTGCGACCTAAACCACGGGTCGCTTTCTTGTATGTCCGGGGTAGCGCTGCTGTTTATCTAGTGGGTGGAAAGGGTTCAGGAGCCGATTCCTTGATTGACGCTGCCGGCGCTGTTGATGTCGGTGCGACATCGGGGCTCAAGGCATTCACACCTCTCACTCCCGAGATTCTCGCCACGCTGAAACCAGATGTGTTGCTTGTGATGACGAAGGGGATGGCCTCAGTTGGTGGCGCAACAGGACTCTTCGCACTACCCGGGGTTGCACAAACACCTGCAGCGAAATTCAAGCGTGCAATCGCTGTGGACGATGGGCTGCTATTGGCCTTTGGCCCATCGACGGTTTCGTTGGTGAAAGCTCTGCATCAGGCTTTGAATGCGGTCACTCATGAATAGTCGCGCTCGCAGCATTACCGCGCGCACATGGTGGCTCCTAGCGGGATTGCTGGCATTCAGCATGGTTGCCGGCATCTGTGTGGGGGCACAAGGGTTGACCTTGAGTGAGGTCTGGTCAGCGATTGCAGATAGTCGTGATTCAGTGGCATCAGCCATTGTCGTTGACATCCGCATTCCACGAGTCTTATGTGCCGCTGTCGTCGGCGCGAGTTTGGCAATTGCTGGTGTTGTGCTGCAAGCCACCTATGCCAATGCGCTAGTGGATGCCGGGCTGGTTGGAATTTCCAGCTCTGCAGGCATCGCAGCCGCGCTGGCCAGTGTGTCCATCTCCGCGGATAGCCGCCTACTTCTTGCATTGAGTGCCGCCGTTGCAGCGGCGTTGTTGGCGATTTCACTGAGTCGAATTCGCCTCTCTGGACTGGCGTTCGTGCTCCTCGGGGTGGCGGTGGGTAGCGCCGCAACTGCGGTGTTGGGAGTATTAGCGAGCATGCCCGCGACAGCCATGGGTCGTTCGGTGGCAAGTTGGGTTTTTGGTTCATTTGCCATGGCCGACTGGCGGAGTTTGACGCCACTTGCCTTAGGGCTTCTTGGCGGAACCGCGCTGCTCATGCGACAAGGCTGGGGCCTTGATGCCGCGACTCTTGGCACGCGTCAAGCGCAATCCTTGGGTGTCGATATCCGTCGGCAGCGAACACGCTGGAGTGTTGCGGCGGCTCTGCTGGTTGCACCTGCGGTGGCCGGATTCGGTGTCATCGGTTTCGTTGGTCTCGTTGTTCCCCACATCGCGCGACTCATGGGAGCGCGAACTGCTTCACGGCAAATTGTGGCAAGTGCCCTTATTGGCTCGCTTCTAACAGTCGTCGCGGACACCGCGGTTCGGGTGGCATTCCACGGCATTGAGGTGCCGGTTGGATTCTTGTTGGCTTTCATTGGTGCTCCGGTGTTGATTCGAAACCTGATGGGTCGCGCTCATGCGCTATGAACCCGTGCCCAACGTCGCCGTTGCGTTTTCAACGCCCATGTTGCACACCGGCGGCACAGCTTTGCTGCGCGATGTTGATGTGTCTTTCGCAGACCGTGGGCTTCATCTCATTCGCGGAGTCAACGGGTCCGGCAAGACAACGTTGCTGCATGCGCTCGCAGGGCTTATGCCGGATTACCAGCAACACGTGTCGTGGTGGGGTCAGCGCGTAAGCGAGTTGAGTGTGCAAGAGCGGGCACGGCTCCGGTTCATGTTGTTTCAGGATTCCACATCAGATGTGCCGTGGACAGTGCGTGAATATGTTGCACTCGCAACACGAAGACCGAGCGGTTCGAAGACCAACCTCGCGGTCGAGAACGCGCTGAACGACTTCGAGCTGGAACTCGATTCCG
>RGCY01000079.1 GCA_009918865.1 Actinomycetota bacterium | reverse complement strand
CGGGATGACTTTGCCGTAGGTGAGAACTCGACCTAAATCGGTGGCATGCCACAAAGGTGAAATCCAGCCGAGCCAGCGTGCTGCAAGCGGCATGCTCTCAAGGGGAAAGAAAGTGCCGGAGAACAGGAACATGGGTGTGAGCACGAAGCGACCAATGGAAGCCAAGAACATTTGGGAATCAATGAATCGCACTGTGAGCGCGAGCATCAAGCAGGCAAAGGACATTCCTGCCACGATGGCGGCGGGAATAGCAAGGAAGGCATTTGCGGAAGTAAACGCACCCGCAACCCACAGCACCGCCCAATAAATGCCAGCCGTGAAGACCGATCGAATCATCGCCGTCAGCATGATTCCTTGGGAAATTTGGGTTGGCGTGATGGCCGTCGCCTGAATCGCGTAGAACACCCGTTCCCACTTCAACCCATGCATCAGAGGGAACGACACTTCATCTTGAGTGCCTTGAATGGCAGCAGTGGCCAACAACGCCGGCGCAAGAAATGTTAGGTACGCCACCCCATCAGGGAGAGTGCCACCGTTGCGATTAACGAGTGCGCCGACTCCTAAGCCAATCGAGGCGAGATACAAGATGGGGTTACCCAAACCAAAGGCCAGAATCGCACCCCACCATTTCGAAAGGTTGCGTAGGCGGTATTCGGCGACATACCAAGCCCCATTGCGCTGCACGCGTGACGGCACAACAAGTTGGCTGGCTCCACGCCAGGTGCTTGCGGCTGGTGCACTCTGAGTTGTTGCCATGGTCAGTCCACCAAACTGCGACCTGTGAGGCGCAAGAACACATCTTCCAGCGACGACCTGCGCACCAGCGAAGTCATGGGGTGGAGGCCTCGTTCAATGATGCGGGCGAGTGCGGCCTCACCTTCTGCTGAATAGAGCAGGATGCGATCGGGTAGCACCTCAACTCGGTCGCCAAGATCCGCGATTTTGTCCACGATTTCTTGATTACGTTCGCTGCCAAAGCGCACTTCAACAACTTCTTTGCTTGAGTACTGCGCAATCAGCCCGGCAGGTGAACCTTCGGCCATAAATGTGCCTTTATCCATCACGACAAGCCGGTCACAAAGTTGTTCGGCTTCGTCCATGTAGTGGGTCGTGATGATGAGTGTCACGCCGCGTTCCTTGAGGCGGAACAGTCGATCCCACAACACGTGTCGCGCTTGGGGGTCTAAGCCAGTCGTCGGCTCATCAAGCATCAAGATTTCGGGTTCATTGATGAGCGCGCGAGCAATGGTGAGTCGTCTTTTCATGCCACCACTGAGGGCATCAACTTTGGATTCACGCTTGTCTTCTAATTGCGCGAACTCAAGGAGTTCATCAATCTTCGCGTTGATGTATGAGCGGGGTAGGCCAAAATAGCGACCATAGATGTAGAGATTTTCGCGAACTGTGAGTTCGCGATCGAGATTGTCTTGCTGTGGCACGACACCAAGATGTGCGCGAATCCAGGGACCGTGATGTTCGGTGTCGCGTCCAAGGATTTCCAATGTGCCGGCGGTTGGTTGCGATGTGCACGCAATCATCCGCATCGTTGTTGATTTGCCAGCACCGTTCGGCCCGAGCAAACCAAAAGACTCACCCCGGGTGACAGTGAAATCGATACCATCGACAGCACGGAAGTCGTCGTAGTTTTTCGTGAGACCGCGCGCAGCAATCATCGGCGCCGCATCGAGACGGTGATGCGACTCTGGTGAGGTGGTTGTAGAAGACATAACTGCCGCAGCCTAGCCAGCAGCGCGAGACTCGTCCTGCCAACCGGTCAAGGTCCGCACAAACTCAGCCCCCTGCGTGTGCCAGTCGTACTGCTCTCGCATGAGTTGGTGGCCACGCGTGCCCATTGATTTTCGCAGTCCCGGGTCAGCCGCAATTCGACGGATTGCATCGGCGGCTTCCCGAGCCACCTCCCCATCATCGGTTTTGCACGCAACCACGATGCCTGCGTTTGCAGTGACGACAACTTCTTCAGCAAGGGGCAGCGCAGTTGTGACCACGGGCACAGCCTGGGCTAGGTATTCCAAGACTTTTGTGGGCATTGAGTCGTGGTGATTTGGAGTGTCCTGCAGTAAGGCAAGACCAGCAATGCTGTCACGAACCGCAGCCAATGCCTCGCTGTTGGGAAGTCGTCCATGCCACTGCAGGTCTCCGCGTGAGTGAGCTGCGCGAATGTGCTCGTTGCTGAATGCATCATCGAGTGGGCCGATGAGATGTACTTCGATGTCGTCAGCGGCGAGCAGTCGCGCGAGCTCAAGCAACGCCCCAGCACCGCGCGCCCGAGTGATGCTGCCGACATACGTCACGCGACGCTGTGGTGGTGCAGGTGAAGTCACCACCTCATCAACCCACGGAACGTTCAACACGATTGGGTGTGGTCCGTGAAACCGTTTCTGATACGAGTTTTCTGCGAGCAATAAGTGAAGGTGCTGTTCTGCACGCGCTTCTAGGCGTTGTAACCACACACGCACGAGTGGGCGCAAAACGTGTGGCACGTATGGCCTGCTTGCCACCGCATCTGGATTGTTTTCGTGCACATCCCAGACTCGCACCGCACGACAGTTGCTGGGAAGTGAGATGAGCGCTGGCACCAGTTCCGGATCGTGCACCACCATGACATCGACATCATTCGCGTGTTGGCGCATCCACCGCGCGGCCGTACGCACGGGTGCACGTCGTTTGAGACCTCGTGCGCGTGGCACATCAATGCAGGTTAGATTCGTATCCATTGGTGCACCGGTTGCAGAAAACGGTGCCACGAAGGTGACGTGGTGACCATGTTGTCGGAGCGCTTCAATCTCACGCGCCCGAATACGTGCGTCGCGTGGGTCGTGCACGACAGTGACAACGGCGACGCGCATACAGCGAATCAGAGATGGTGAACGCCGGGTTGGCGCAGTGAGCCGCGAGTGTCAAGGATGGCGGTGCCAGTCGACGTCAGGCTTTTCAGGTCATATGCCTTGTGCGCCTGAAGGATGATGATGAGGTCCGCATTAGCCGCTGCACTGTTCAGGTCTGCAACACAACTGAGGTCACCGCTGCTGAGGTGCCACGTGGGCACATGTGGGTCGTGGTAAGTCACTTGGGCGCCCTTGGAAATGAGATGTTCAGCCACTGGGCGTGAAGGCGATTCGCGCTGGTCGGCGATGTCGGGCTTGTAGGTGACACCGAGCAACAGGATGTTCGCACCCCGCACCGCTTTGCCGAAGTCATTCAGGAGGTCTGCGGCCCGTGATGCCACATAGGCGGGCATGGTGTTGTTGATTTCTTGGGCAAGTTCCACGAAGCGGAATGGGTAGCCGAGGGCAGCGCGGACTTTGTAGGAGAGGTAGTTCGGATCAATCGGGATGCAGTGCCCACCCACACCAGGGCCTGGGTAGAACGGCATGAATCCAAACGGTTTGGTCTTCGCGGCGTCGATAACATCCCAGAGGTCGATATCGAGTTCGTGACAGAACTTCACCATCTCATTGACCAGCGCAATGTTCACGTGCCGGAATGTGTTTTCCAGAATTTTCGCGGCTTCGGCTTCACGAGTGCCCTTTGCGCGCACCACCGTGTCAACAAAAGCGCCATAAAACGCCGCTGCTGCATCTGTGCGGGTCAATGCGCTCCGGCGAAAATGCCAAGTGAAAATCTTTGCCTGCAGTCAGCCCACCAGCTTCCAGAACCGGGCGCACTTCTTCATCAGTGGTGCCCGGGTAGGTGGTGGATTCCAAAACCACCAACATGCCGGTGTGTAGATGTGCTGCCACCATGTCCGTGGCGCTCATTACTGCCGACAAATCAGGACCACCATCTTCCGCAAGTGGCGTTGGAACACAAATCACTGCGACGTCCGCGGTTGCCAATACTGAAGTGTCAGTTGTGGCGGTGAATCCGGCCGAAAGTAATTCAGCAATTTCAGAATCAGACAGGTCGTCAACATGGGAACGACCCGAAGCGAGACCATCAACAACTCGCGTGGAAACGTCTAATCCGGTGACATCAAACCCAGCCCGAACCGCAGCCTGAACCAAGGGCAAACCCACATAGCCGAGGCCGATAACGACAAGTTTTTTCGACATACCTACATTCTAGGTAGGTAGTACTTCGCGGCAATGCTCCGCCGTGCCTGCGCATAGACCGAAGATGTGCCGGGGAGCACGTGCTCAACGAGCGTGCGGGGCTCGAGATTTCCAGCGTCTTGAACATCTTCCGTCCACCGCACGTTCCACGCGCCTTCGCCTAAACCAAGATTTAATCGGCTACGCGGGCCCCGTGCAGGTTTGCGGCCCATAATCCGCCGCAGAAATGGTCCGACAATTGGGCCGAGCGTGCGCAGCAAAGTTCGTTTGAAGGAGATTTTTCGCGCTCTGAGTTTCCTGCTCACCGGACGTTGCGTAAGCGACACGATTTCAGAGACCATGGCTGTGGCGCCATCAAGGGGGGACTCCACGCGCAGAGGTGTGAAAGATGTCAGTAGTTTCGTTAATTGCTGAGCAATAGCAACATGGTCGCCTGCCGGTGCAGTCAAGGCAAGTCCAGATTGCGCACACTCTTGGGCGCGAGTGATTTGATCATCAGTCATTGTTTCGGCATTGGGTAGAAGCAACGTGGGAATTGCCGCAGCGAGATTCTCATGAACGTTGTTGTAGCCCGCCGCACAGACAACCGCATCAAATGCCTGCAGTTCCTGGGCAAGTGGAAACCGCCTTTCAAAAGTTAGCCAACCACGCGCTGCACCGCCGTCAACGGCACCTGCAGTGACGATTGTGTACCTATGCCGTTTCGCCACATCATCAATCACGTTAAGCAGTTCAATATCCGCGCGAATAAAACTTCCCACACTCACATAGAGCAATGAACCGGCGTCAGGAAGTCCGAGCGCTGCTCGCGCGGCACGTTGATTCAGCATTGAGGTTTGTGTAACGAGTGTGATGGGTGGAATGCGGAGTGCATCATCAGATTGTGTTGTTGGGCCAGAATCTGCCGCGCTCGCAAGGTCCCCGGGTTCAATAACCGCATCAAACCAACGAGCTCGCCGAATTGGCCAACGTGGTGCATTCGGTTTCCACATTCCACGCCGACTCCACAAGAAACGAACCTGCGGTAGTTCTGTGCTCGCAGCAATTAAGCCGTCGTAGGGAACAACCCCATCAAAGATAACAACTTCGGCACGCAATTCCTTCACAAGGCTCACAAGGCGATGTTGCATGTAATCGTCCCAAAGCCAATGGCTATGCCACCCACGCTCTCGACTTGGGCAGTATTCGACAGGCACGCCGAGATTGCTGGTCAAAGCAGCGGCAGTGGAGAAAGTAAGAATTGTGGGATGCAGCGAATCTTGGCCAGCCAGCGCGACGGCGGTCATCCGCGCGAGATGACCCATGCCTGTGCCATTAGTCGTGACTAGCAGCACTTTGACAGGCATCGCTTACCTACTTGTGAGCCACTCGGTGATTACTCGTGCAATGCGCTCTCCGGCGTGCCCATCCCACAGCGGCGGCACGGACCACGTTTCAGGGCGACCTGCAGACAGCGCAGCCTTGACATGGTCGACAAGATTGTCAGCAGTCACAAGTCGGTTTGTGCCGTGGGAGATTGTGACTGGGCGTTCGGTGTTGGGTCGCATTGTGAAACAAGGGACACCAAGAATCGTGGTCTCTTCTTGGACTCCGCCTGAATCCGTGATGACAGCACTGGCACCGCTGACAAGCGACATAAATTCGATGTAGCCCAGAGGATCAAGCACACGCACATTCGCTGCGTCACGCAATCCAAGGTTCATGAGCAAATCTCTTCCACGTGGGTGTAACGGCAATAACAGTGGCGCATGTTCGCTTGCCGCAGCAAGAGCACTCACAACTCGACGCGCATCTGCTTCGTCATCGACGTTTCCGGGGCGGTGGAGCGTGCCAACGAGATAGTTTCCGGTGAGGCCGTAGGTGGCACGCGCGGCGTCTGCATCAAATTTGGTGCGGTTGACCAACAAGGTGTCAATCATCGG